>JAADGJ010000007.1 GCA_013152435.1 Chloroflexota bacterium
GGCGCTGGGGGCGAGGGCTCACCCCATCCGCAACCGTACGGTCTTCACCTCGAATGTCCGGAAATCCAGCGGGATTTGGCCATCACCGCACGGCAGCTCGCCTTGCACATTCTCCAGCATGTCCGTGGCGAACGCCTGCGACACCGGCAATGTCGTGGTCAGCGTGCAGCGGGTGGCCGTCCGCTTCGCCTCGTACAGGCGCACGATCACGTCACCCGAGCCGTCCTCGGCCAGCTTCACCGTCTCCACGATCACGTTGGGCGCGTCCACGGAGAAGAGCGAGCGCTCGCCCGCCGCGCCCGGCACCGTCCGCGCGAGGACGTTGAGCTCATATGCCTCCCGCACGACCCCGCTCTCCGCGAAGCTGCCGTTCCAGGCGTAGAAGGCGTAGGTGAACTCCTGCATGCCCCTGTCCGCCGTCATGTCCGGCGCCAGGGCCGACTTCAGCAGCGTCAGGTTGATGCTGTTCCCCAGCACGTTTACGCCGTACTTGCAGTCGTTGAGCACGGCGAAGCCCCGATTCTCCTCCGCCAGTGCCGTCCACTTGTGGTTCACCACCTCGAACCGATCGGCGTCGAAGACCCGGGACCGATGCGTCGGCCGCCGGATGTGCCCGAACTGGATCTCGTGGATGGCCTCGTCGGCGTGGAAGTCCACCGGGAAGGCCACTTTGAGCAGCTTGTGACGCTCCTGCCAGTCGATGACCGTGTGAAAGTCCACCCGCCGGCTGCCCCGCCGCAGGGTGACCTCCTGCGTCATCTGGGACTGATGCAGCCTGCGCGTGATCCGCAGCGTCGCCACCAACGGCCCTGCCGTCACCACCTCGATCGAGGCCGGCTCGTCCAGCTCCACGGGCGTGAGCTCATACATGCTGTCGATGTCCCAGGCGTCGAAGCGGGTGGGGACATCCTTGTACATCCGGAACTGGTTGCACACCCCCGCCGCCAGCTCCCGCCCGGCCTCCTTGTCGAAGATGCTGACGATCTCGCCGCGATCGTTGAACTCGATCCGCAGGAACTCGTTCTCCAGCGCCCGATCCGTAGCCGTCACGCCACCCTCGACGAGGATAGCGGTAGCTTCATCGGTGAGCTGAAGCGTCGTCCAGCCGCAGGACGGCACCCGGGCCTCCACGATCGCCTTGCCGTCCACGATCTGGACGGGCAACGCCTCGCCGGAAGCGCTTACGGCCCCGCGTGCCCCTTCGGGTAGCGTCACCAGCGCCGTGCGCTCCCAGGACAGGGAGTTGAAGACGGTCACGGCCTGGGCGTCCTCGGCGATCTGCGACGCGGCCGCGTTCGCCACGCGCTCCGCCGTCTCGATCACCCGCTGGTAGGCGGCCTCGGCCTCCTCGTACACCCGATGGATGGACGAGCCCGGCAGGATGTCGTGGAACTGGTTCAACAGCACGGCGCGCCAGGCTTCCTCGATCTCCTGGGCGGGGAATGCGTATCCGGCCAGCGCCTGCGCGACCGCGCCCCACATCTCCGCCTCCCGTAGCGCCAGCTCGCTCTTGCGGTTTCCCCGCTTCGTTTTAGCCTGCGAGGTGTACGTCCCCCGGTGCGCCTGGAAGTACAGCTCGCCCACGTAGCGAGCGTTCGGGATGCCGCGCGCCTCCTGATCCCGGAAGAACTCGATGGGCGAGGCCATACGCACCCGGGGCACGCCCTCCAAGTCTTGCTCCCGGCGGATGAACTCCAGATGGTTGCGGGTGGGACCGCCGCCGCCGTCGCCCCAGCCGAAGGGTAACAGCCGGGTGGCGATGCCGTCCTTTTGGACCCGCTCGTTCCAGTGCTGGATGACGATGTCTGGGGCCGTGTGCGAGTTGTAGTTCTTGTACAGGTGTGCCAGCACCTCTGATCCGTCGATCCCCTCCCAGATGAAGGTGTTGTAGGGGAACATCTCGCCGCCGTTATAGTTCCAGAAGATCTTGGCCGAGGCGAAGTACTGGATGCCGCAGCCACGCATGATCTGGGGCAGCGCGCCCGAGTAGCCGAACACGTCGGGCATCCATAGGAGCTCGCTCTCGACGCCGAATTCCTCCCGGAAGAAGCGCCTGCCGTGCATGAACTGTCGGATCAGGCTCTCGCCGCTGGGGATGTTCGTGTCCGCCTCGACCCACATGCCGCCCTCGGGGATGATGTTCCCGGCCGCTATCGCCTCCTTCACGCGCTCGTACAGATCAGGGTAGCGACGTTTCACCATCCAGTAGAGGTGCGGCTGGCTCTGGAGGTACTTATACTCCGGATACTCCTCGATCAGCTTCAGCTGGGTCGCCAGCGTGCGGGCGGCCTTGCGTTCCGTCTCGGCCAGCGGCCACAGCCACGCCACGTCGAGATGGGCATGGCCGCACGCGAACATGGTCGGCATGGTCGAGCCATTGACGCACTCCATTAGCGGCTTGAGCCGCTCGCGAGCCTCCCGGATGGTCGCCATCATCTCGTCGTGGGGCAGCTCGAAGTCGGCGATGAGGGTGAAGTCACGCAGCCCCTGGTCGATCTCGGCGACGCGCAAGGAGTCCGGATCCAGGCTACTGCGCAGCCGATAGAGCGTCTCCACGTCGATGAGGAGCTGGTAGACGTCCTCTTCCCAGATGCCGAAGGTGGTCTCGCCCACCTCCACCTGCGTCGGGCCCGGCTCGGGCACGGTCTCCCGGTCGGGAGGTGTGGGGCCGGCGTGAGAGACACGGGGACCGTGCCCCGCGTACGACTCCACCAGGATCTCGTATCGTGTTCCCGAGACGCCGCTCATGGTGAGCGTGACCTCATGATGTCGGCGGTCCCGCGCCCCGAAGGGCTCACCGTTCACAAAGATGAGGCTCTCGCCGCCTACGTCCACCCGGAGGGCGATCCGCTTTCCCTCCGCCTCCTCGGGTAATATCAGCTCGCCCTTGAACCAGCCGTACTCCCACTTGGCGCCCCACTTCGTGCCCGGTGGCATGGGCTGGAAATCGCGTTGCAGCGCCTCCTGGGGCGTCAGCTGCTCCAGCGTGGTGAAGCCTTGCATCTCGATGGTGCCCAGCGGCCGATAGAGGTGTTTCGGCAGCTCATCCTTCCAGGCTTCAATCCGGCGAGTCCATTCGGGTGTCAATGCCATGGGAAGACCTCCGTTTGCGTGTTGCGTATTGCGTGTTGCGTGTTGCGTACCATTCACCCAATCCGTCCGTAGAACCAACGCTTATTATCCAGGCGGTTGCCGTCCTCGTCGATGTACCACCAGTCGTCGGCGAACGCTTTGCGGCCTCGCCCGGGAACGCCCGCCAGGTCCAGCTGTCCCTTCCCGGTGACGGGCTCCCGGACGCCGTCCACCCGGGGGTCCACGTAGCGCAGGAACCAACCCTCCAGCTCCGCCTTCAGCTCCTCCGCACGAGCCCGATACCTCTCGTCATCGATGAGGTTGCGCTCCTCGCCCGGATCGTTCACCAGATCGTATAGCTCGTGGGGGCCGTACGGGTAGCGGTGGACGTACTTCCATTCACGGGTGCGGATCATGCGCACCGGGCCGTATTCATCGAAGACGACCACGTGCTCCCGTTCGTTCAGGGGCTCTCCCCGGAGGAGCGGGGCGAAGCTCCTTCCCGGGAGCATCTCGGCTTCGGGGTTCTCCAGTCCCAGGTACTCCAACAGCGTGGGCATGAGGTCGTAATGGCTCAGCAGGTGTGCATCCACCACACCCTCGGGCACGTGCCCCGGCCGGGAGATGATCATCGGGACCTTGACGGAGGTATCGTACATGTTCATAGGGAACGTGCCGTTTCCCTTTCCCCAGATGCCATGGTGCCCCATGTTCATACCATTGTCGCTGGTGAAGATGACGAGCGTGTTACCCAGGACGCCCATCTCCTCCAGCTTGTCCAGGAGCTGACCCACCCCGTAGTCTAGCCCCGTGATGGCGGCGAAGTACCCGCTCAACAGCTCGTGCCGTCTGGCGCCTCGCCCCTTGGGCGCGCTGTTGATCTGCCAGGGATGTCCTCCGGGCACGATGGGACAGGTGTGAAACTCGCAATCTGCATACAGGGCGATCAGTTCCTCCGGGTGCTGTCCCCGATCCCACGGGGAGTGGGGTGCTGTGTAGTGGACGCTGAGGTAGAACGGCGCGTCCGTCTCCGCCTGAGCGTCCAGGAACTTCAACCCTCCCTCGGTGATCACATCGGTGAGATAACGGGGATCTCGCTCCAGTTCGCCGTCCCGGATCATGTAGGCGTTGTAGTAGTTCCCGCCTCCCCAGGGGAAGACATGCCAATAGGAGAACCCCTTCTGGGGGGTCAGGCTGTCGCCCAGGTGCCACTTGCCGCTGATGCCACAGACGTAGCCGGCCTCCGCCAGGAAGTCCGTGTAGGCGCGCAGCCCGGCCAGATATTCAATGGAGCGGTCGTCGTCCCGATTCGGCTCCAGCCCGGTCGCATCCATACATCCCTTGCGGATCCAGTCGTGGACCCCATGCTGCGAGGGGATACGCCCCGTTAGAATGGACGCCCGGGCGGGCGAGCACACCGGCGAGGCGCAGAAGAAGTTCTCGAAGCGGATCCCGTGGGCCGCGAGGCGATCCAGGTTCGGCGTGTAGATCTCCTCGTTGCCCGCGCAGTGCATCGCCCAATATCCCTGGTCATCCGTCAGGATGAAGAGGATATTGGGGAAACGTGGGTCTTTGCCAGGCATGGTATCCTCCTGCCAATGCGCATTCCTCCTGATGCTATGTCAGTCGTGTCGTGCGAACTCGACGGATGGTCGGTGATCGCGTGGTCCCCGATCACCTGGCTTACGCATCATCGGCGATGGTGGTCACGAAGCGCCTTCGTTCCTGGTGACAGATCAGCTGGATCACGTTCCGTCCGGAGTAGATGGCGATGGGCACGCCGCCGCCCGGCTCCACCCATTGCCCGGCCATGTAGAAGTTCGCAAGACCCGGCAGGGTCTTGGGCACGTGGACCTGAAACATCCGTGGGGTCATCAGCCAGCCTTCATATGCCCCCCGGTAATTGCGGGTGTAGCGCCAGAAGGTGTACGGCGTGGCGACGTCGGTCATCTCCACCTGCGCGGAGATGCCAGGATAGCGGCCCTCCAGCCAGCGGAGGATCTCGTCGGCCACGCGCTTTTTCTCCGCCCTGTAGCGCTCCCGATCCCGACGCGCCGTATCCCACCAGTCGAAATCGGTCTCGATGAGCACTTGAAGGACGGTTTTGCCCGGCGGGGCCAGGGAGGCATCATAGTTGAAGATGCGTAACTCGAAGGCGTCCACATCTTGCCCTGCGATGCGCAGGGGCTGTTTGACCCGGATCGCGTTGGCGGGCGGCTCATTCGGAAACGATCGCGCCACGCCGAAGCTGGCCAGGATCAATGGGCGGAAGAGCGGCCAGTTCGTGTAGCGCTCACGGATCGGATCGTCGACGTATCGGCCCTCCAGCATCTCGAAGATCGTGTTGTAGCCATCGGCGGCCGAGATGACGATGTCCGCTCGGTGTTCGGAGCCGTCGGCCAGCCGCACCCCGACCGCCCGATCGTCCTCCACCAGGATCCTCTCCACGCAGGCGCGGTAGACGATCTCCCCGCCCAGCGACCGATAGTGCCGGGCGATGGCCTCCGAGAAGCGCAGCGAGCCGCCCTCGACCACGGCCAGCTCGTCCTCCGCCAGCTGCCCCAGGACCATGAGGAGGAAGGAGAACGGCATCTCAGGGAGGAACAGGTGCGTGATCGCCCATCGCAGGAAGGGATGCTGAAACCGCTCGGCGAACTCGGCCACGGAGAGGTTGTTATACTGACCGAAATATCGGAGTGCCTTCCGGATGGACCACATCTGCCGCAGGGTGTCCAAACGCCCTTGCAGCTCCGGCGCCTTGCGCATGTCGATCTTGATGCCTCGCATGGCGTGTGCCCCGCGGATCATCTCGTCGATGGCGTCGCCGTCCTGGGGCGAGATCGCCTTCAGATCGTGAGCGAGGCGGTCGAGGTCTCGGGTGAATGCGACGCTGAGGCCGGATCGCTCATCCAGCGCCCGGGTGAAGCAGTCCAACGGAAGCAGCCGATTGCCCGTGAGTGCTCCGACCTCGCGATAGAACTGATAGAACGACTGTCCCGGCTTGCATCCCATCAGCCAGTGGATGCACCCGTCGATGGTATAGCCTTTGCGCTCCCAGGCCGTACAGACGCCTCCCGGCAACGTGTGCTGTTCGAAGATGCGCGTCCGATACCCGTTCATCTGGGCGTAGCATCCGGCGGATAGGCCGGCCAGCCCCGCGCCGATGATGATGATCGATCGATCAGACATGAGCGAACCTCCGCGTCCCCTTTAACGCCGTCACAACGATGTGCTCAAGCCATACCCGCCCATCTTCGGAAGCCGCCCCCGGATTTCGTCGCCCCGGCACGCGCGGGTGCCTCCGGGTGGGCCGCAGACTCGCCCGCCGGGAGGCGATCTGGCTCCTCGCGAGAGTACCGGCTGGCTGTCAGCTTACTCGAGGCGATGAGCTTCGTCAACTTATATGCGAACAGCGGACCACTCCACATGGCCCTTCTCTTGGCACTCCACGCTGGGCTTTCAATCCCTTTTTCGCCATCTATGGGGAAACCACAAAAGGGTTGACATACGTGTTATCCCTCTGCTAGAATTGCAGACAAGAGATATACCACACTCCTCGCGCACTCACGGAAGCCACGGTAGCTGACAGCGGTCAGCGTTGCCCGCTCTGCTCGTGTTCACTGACTCCTCGATGGAACGAAGACTCTCGGCAGGTTACCCCCACCTTGGGCTCCGCTGCTGCGCCCCGTGTTCGCTGTGCGCAGGAGTCCGCTCGTCTCGCGTGCCATCTGGCGCGAAGGGCAGCTTCTTGGAATGAGGCGGGAAGCCCGCAGTAGATTAAAGAAAGGGGTTCGTACGATGAACACGCGAAAACTGATCGGTGTCGTTCTGGCTACCCAGATCGTGACTCTGGTGGCGGCAGCAGCCCTGTTGGGGTTTATACCCGGCGTGAGTGCCCGAGTGGCGGCGGCCGACAGTGTGCGGCATTTTTCATTGCTGGCCGAAACGATGCGGCCGATCGACTCGAGTATCGGCTATGACAACACTATGGCGTTCCTCAAGACCATTCAGGATTCTACGATTTCACCTCCAACATCCTATATCGGGCAGCTCGATCTGCCGGATGGAGCCAGGATCGTCCGTGTAAAGTGCTTCGGCCTGGATAGCGATCCGAATGGTGAGTTCTACTTCCGACTCTACCGATACAGCCTTCAGAGTGACCCGGTTTGGTCACCAGTGACCGGCTTTGCCTCTTCCGGTGTTGCCTTCAGCGGTGGCAAAGTGGTCCTGGAGGCCACTGTCGATCCTGACAAGGCTATAGTCGATAACGCCGAATTCAGCTACGGCATCTTTCTCGTGCTGCCCAAGGCCCGATCGGGTGATTTGGGGGTATTGCGCTGTGTAGTGGATACCACCTACGCGATCTCGCTTCCGCTTGTGCAGCAACCCTGAGCCGATCGGTGGGGTGCTTGGGTCTACGAACGCAACATCTGCTTCTAGAGGCTGGTGGGCTCATCTGCGGAACGTATGCCACGTGCCTATAGCGCGTTTCGTCCCTCCGACAGGACGCGCTCCCGGCCGCCCCATGCGAGCACGCCGTTTACGCCCTCGGGCAGGCGGATCGTGCCTTTTAGCGCGCCATCCTCGACCCGAAGATCCGCCTCGATCTCTCCCAGGGGGTGCACCAACGTCCCCCGCGCCCAGGTCAGCGGCCCCAACTGCGGCTCGATTCGCACCGTGCGAAAGCCCATCTCCGCCGGACGGATCCCCAGGATCGAGGCGAAGTAGTGATAGATGGGGTGTGCTCCCCACGCGTGGCAATCCGATCGGCTGGGCTCTGGATGCTCCACCGTCGTCTTGAATCCCAGCCTCTTCAGCTCGAGCCACAGGCCGAGCCGATCCAGCAGCGCGTCAATGCGCCCCAACAGCCGGTAGGTCTCGAAGAGGTAGTGGGTGAAATAGATGGTGGTGCGGTCCAGGCCGGGGTCATGCAGGAGGCCGTAGGCCACCCGTTCACGCGTTTCCGCATCGAGCTGCCCGCTCAGCACGGCCAGGCATTGGGTATGCTCGGAGAAGTGCTGCCTGGCCAGATCGTCGGCGAGAAGCCCCCGGTCCTCGTCCCAGAAGGCTGCAACCGCCCGTTGGGCCATCTCGTGAGCCAGCCGGCGGGCCCGGGCGCCCAATTCCGGTTCGCCTGCCCATCCCTCCAGCTCGGCCGCCATGGTCAGGACCCAGACGAACTGCCAGTTGATGACACCGCTGACGCCGAACTCGCCATCGGGGGGGATTCCCCACCGCCAGGCGGGCACCCAGTCCATGTAGTTCCACCCGTTGGGCGCCTGGATCAGGCCATCATCGTTCCGGAAGGAGAGGAACCGGTCGATGACGGAGCGCACGCCGGGCATCAGCTCCTGGATGAAGGGGCGGTCGCCACGCCACAGCGCGTAATCGTATACCATCGCCACCCACCACAGCGAGAACGGTGGGATGACCTGCGTCACCCGGCTGGGATAACGGGACTGGGTGAGCCCTGATGGTCTCCGGGAGACGTCGAACATGCGCAGCGCCTTGCGCGGCAGGCGGTCGTCCCGCGTCGTGACGTAGGTCGTGAGCGCCTCCAGACGCGTGTCCCCGACGTACATCAACTGCTCGTAGTAGGGGCAGTCCATGTACGTCTCGTGGGAGCACATCTGCAGCGCCCGGAAGGCGATGGGGATCACCTCCGCCAGGCGGGGATCGCTGGCCTCGAATGCGCTCTCCATCTCCAGCGGATAGCGGGTCTCCCGCAGCCTGTAGTCTTCGATGGTCAACGGCTCATCGGCCGTCTGCACCAGCATCTCGATGTAGCGCCCCGCCTGCCACCACAGCGTGTCGAACCGGCGGCGACTCCCGCCATCGGGCTTGAAGGCATCCCCCACGCCGAAGAAGTACTTGCCCTCGATCTCGTCCCGGTTCCCCTTGGTGCGGGCCTTCGGCTCGTGGAACAGAGATTCGGCCCAGAGGATGCGGATCGAGGCGCCTCGCCCGCCGGACGTGATCACCTCTGGGTAGGCGCAGTAGTAGTCCTCCAGGTCGATGATCACGCGCCGCCTGGTGTGCGCCGGGATCGTGATGGGCTCGCCTCGGAGGAGTTGTCCCCACGCCCCGGCCTCGTCGGCCAGATGCTCCTCAGCGCGCACGGGAATGGCCCGGGTGTCTGCCGAGGGCACATCCGCCACGAAGCGGACCGTCCCCGCGCGCCGCTCGGCCTCCAGCATGGGCGGCAGGGTTGCTGGCTTCATCAGGTGGATGGGCGGGAACTCGTTGCGGATGAAGCCGTTCGCCCCCGCGTCCAACGCCTCGACCGGCCGCCAGCCGTCTCCTTCGCCGTGTTCGAAGCCCCACGGGAAGCGTGATCCGTCGAGGATCAGGTTGGCGCCGGTGCCCCACGCCGGCGATGGATCGACGAACTCGTATCCGTCCAGCACCTTGGCCTCCCAGGGCGCGACGCCTGTGCCCAGGAGCTGGATGAACGCCTCGCCCTCGGGCGAGAGGATGAAGCCGGGGTAGACGGTCATCTGGGCGTAGGGCGCCATCTTCCCTAGCGACCACACCCGGGCGACGAGCACATGCTCGCCGGGCGTGAGGTGGAGATCGTAGGTCTCATAGAACCAGTTGTTTGCGTCGCCCCGCTCGCTGCCACGGCCGATCCGTTGGCCGTCCAGGAAGAGCTCATAGCGCTCGTCAGCGCTGACGTGGACGCGAACGGTTGCCTCATGGTCGATGGTGAACCGGCGGCGATAGGCGATGACGAAGGGGGGATGTCCCGCATCCGGGCAACGCACCCAGGCGCAGGGCCAGATGCCTCGCTGGATCCAGGGCTTACCGGCGTCGAGGTGGGGATAAGGATCGCGATCGATCAGCACGCGCATGGTGTCCTCCGGTGGTCGGCGAGAAGCAAGGAGCGGATCGCAGATGGCCAGTAGCAAGGCCAGCTTACTAAAGCGGGCGGATTTCGTCAACCCGATGATGAGGACGCGTGACGATGCGTCGCGTCGGCGAGATCCTGTTGTTCCTGCCGTGGGGAGGCCAGAGGAAGAGGACTGAGGTAGCCTCCCGCTCGGGAGGGGCCGGGGCAGGGGCGATTCATGAATCACCCCTGCCCACAGGTAGGCGGCGGCAGATAAATCCCCCGCCTGGGAGAAGGCCCATAGGAGGCGCCATTCATGCAGCGCTGCTCACAGAGAGGATCAATCCTATCCCCGTAGAATCATGGGGAGGTAGGTGTCGCGTATCGAGGAGGTGCCGCTCCAGAAGCCGCCGATGAGCGTATAGGAGCCGCCGCTGAGCGTGCCCGCGTCCGGCTGGCCGATGGCGCTGCCCAACATGTAAGGGCCGCCGGCGCTGAAGCCGCCACCTTCCACCGTCCACCACGAAAGCTCGAAGCCGCCTCCCGATTGAGCGAAGGCCAGGGCGGGCGACAACAGGAGCGCGAGCAGGCACAAACCGTAAAACGCCCGGCGTGTGCTCATCGGCTTCCTCCCCTTCGGCGATCGATCCAAAGCAGCGCCCCGGCCAGGGCCAGCACGCTCGCCCCGGGGAGCAGCCCATAATCTGGGCTCTGACCCGGCGATGCCCGATCTTCCAGGGTGCTCAGCCGTGCTTCTATCTCCTCCACACGATCGCGTAAGGCTGCGTTCTCCCGCTCCAGCGCTCGCACACGCCCCTCCAGGGCTTTGTTGCGATCGTAGAGCCCTTGAATGGCCGCCAGGGCTACGCCGTCGGCGTCGATGGTGCCGATATAGGCGTCGTCTTCGCCCAGGCCGAACGCCGCATAGAAGTCCTGGGCCATCGGCCCCATGTGTCGGATGCTGTCGTCCTGGCTCTTGTAATTCCAGGTGCTGATGGGCAGCCAGGCCACCTTCTCCAGCACATCCTCCCGATCGACGGGGACTACGTTCTCCTTCATGTTCCGGTCGCTCAGGGAGCGCCAGGACCCCGACCCGGTGGACAGAAACACCCCTGCGGTGCGGCTGGCGTTGGTATAGATGAGGAACCCACCGCTGGAGCGGAACACGGTTTGATTGGTCTTGTTGCAGATCACGTCGTCGTCCGTCGAGTCCCCCCAGATGAAGCAGCCATCCCGATAGGCCTTAGCCCGGCGCCCGGCGGCGAAGGCATATTTCCCCGCGGCTACATTCAGGCTGCCACCCGGCACGGTGGCGTACTCCTTGCTCGCGATGTTTCCTCCTCCGCCGCCGATGGTCGCGCGAGAGCCGTCAGCCTTGTTGTTGTCGCCTCCGCCGACCGTGGCACGGAAGCCCGCGATGTTGTTGAACCCTCCACCGATGGTGGCAAGGTACCCAGTGGCCTCGTTTTGCTCGCCTCCGCTGATGGTGGCGCGGCCCCCGCTGGCGGTGTTACGCCAGCCGCCGCCGATGGTGGCATAGGAGGCCGTGGAGGCGATGACGTTTCCGAGCCCTCCGCCGATGGTGGAGGCCGCTGCCAGGGCCTGATTGCTCTCGGTGTGAACCCCATCGTATCCGCCGCCGCCGATGAAGGAGCCGATGCCATCCGCCGTGTTGTTCTTTCCCCCGCCTACGGTGGAGAGGTAGCCACTGGCCGTGTTGCCTGAGCCACCGCTTACCGTGGCATCCCAGCCGCCGGCCGTGTTGTGATCACCTCCCCCCACGGTGGCGTTGGGGAAGCTGGCCTCGTTATGGTCGCCCCCGCCGATGACGGATGACACGCCGCTGGCCGTGTTGGCGAACCCTCCGCTCACGGTGGCATAGCTCCCTGTTACAGAGTTGGGAGCGTCCTTCTTCCCGCCACCGCCGATGGTGGCGCCCACCACGCCGGCGTCGACGCCGTTGTCCCTGTACCCGCCGATGACGTTGGGGCTCGTGTCGTTTTGCCGGGTCCGCAGCCCTGGCAGGGCCAGAGCGTAGGGCGTGGGAGTCAGCGCCTGGCGGGGATGGAGGGGGGTGAACGCCCCGGTGCTGTCGCCCGGCCGCACGCCGACCTCCAGCCATAGCGCTGAGCCATCGAATACATCGCCGAAATCGAGCAGCACGGTGAAAAGCCCGTCGCTGACGACGACATCGTTTTTGACGATCGAGCTGCCCACCGCATTCCCACCGCTCGCGGCGTCGTACAGGCGGAATTGGAGGTCGTACGTCCCGCTCGCTGGCCTTCCACCGTCGAGCAGCCGCCCCTGATAAGTGAAAGATGTTCCCAAGAGGGAAGGGGCGCTGCTTTCCCCCAAGGGGCTCCGTCCCTGAACGGGGATCGCTCTTACTCCTACCAGAAGCAGGACCACCATCACGAGGAGACTCCAATGGGAGAGTATCCGTCTCATAGGGCATCCTCCTTGCATGGATAGGATTGGAGAGGCTTCGTCTCCATGCTCTCGCACCTTTCCTGCGTGGGTGCGTCGTTCTGCGATGGGGCGTCTAGCCCTGCAAGGTTCGCCTTCGGTGGCCCTCATTCCCCAGCTGAGTTCCTTTTTCGGGAGGGGGTCTACCGAGGGGTGGGATACGAGTGGCTGACGATCTTCCGCTCAAAGTAGGCCAACATGCGCTGGCGGTGATCGTCATGGGGATCGGGCACGTTGGGCCGGTCGATGCACGGGGCCTGCTCGTCCAGATAGGTGGGGGGCACCGCGTCGAACATCAGCCACCGGGCCAACGCGTCGAGGTGCTCCCGGACGAGCGGTTGGTAGGTGGGATCGTGAAAGCGGTTCGTCAGCTCCAACGGATCCCGCTCCAGGTCGAAGAAGAGGCACTGGTCGGGGTCATGGGACAGGATCAGCTTGTGCGTGCGCGAGCGCGCCATGTACACCTGTCCCCGGCGATCCTCGGCGAAGATCATGGGGCGATCGGCCGTCGGATCGGCCAGATCGAGCCCTTTCATGCATTCCGGCGGCTCGATGTGCGCCTGTCGCAGGATCGTCGGGGACAGATCGATGTTGCTCACCAGCGCATCGCGGGCCGTACCGGCTCCCTGGTTGCCGGGGAACTTGATCAGCAGTGGGACCCGCATCAGCGGCTCGTACATGTGGCCGCCCTTCAGGATCATGTGGTGGAAGCCCATGTAATCGCCGTGGTCGCTGGTGAAGAGGATCATCGTGTCGTCGTATAGCCCTTTCCGCTTCAGCAGATCGATCATGCGGCCGACGTGGTGATCGATCTGGCTGATGGTGGCATAGTAATGGGCGGTGATGCGCCGGATCGCAGGCTCGGTCAGCTCATGGTTGGGGAAGTAGCCAGCATGGTAGGCTCGATCACAATCGGGCTCGGCATCCAGCCACCCGGGCAGCGGATCGATCTTCTCTGGATCATACATCCGTGCCCACGGCTCCGGCGGGTCGAACGGGTGGTGCGGCTTGATGAAGCCCACCATCAGCAGATTGCCCGAGTCGGTCCATCCCTCCAGCGTCTCCATGGCCCGATCGGCGATCCATGTGGTGGAGTGCCATTCCTCGGGCAGATCCGACGGCTGAGCGCCGAAGGTCTCCCAGTACCGGGCGGGGGCCCGCCGCCGGAACTCGGCGCGCTGGTCGATGAGGTCGAGGGCGTCGATGAGCCCGTGGGCCATGAGCGCCCGGTGGTAATCGTCGTCCAGGCGGCCATCGCCATCCTGCTCGGCCAGCTCCATCTCCTCGAAGCCGACGTCCAGATAGGTGGGGGTGAAGTGCATCTTGCCCACCGCCTTCGTCCGGTAGCCGGCTTGCCGCAGAAGCCGGGGAAAGGTTGGGATCCCCGGCGCCAGCGTACTGTGGTTCGTCCATCCCCCGTGCTGGTGCGCGTAGAGCCCCGCCAGAAGCGAGTAACGGGACGGCGTGCAGACCGGGTAGGGGCAGAAGCTGTTGTCGAATCGCACCGCGTCGGCGGCCAGTCGGTCCAGGTGCGGCGTGTGGATTTGCGGATTCCCATAGAATCCCAGGCAATCCCAGCGGTGCTCATCGGTGTGGATCAGCAGGATGTTGGGGTGTGTCGCCGGGCGGGTCACGGTGGTCTTCTCCTAACTGGCCATGTATCGCTCGCGCTCCAGCCAGACCTCAGTCAATCCCAGATGTTCGATCAGTTGGGGGCCGGGGAGGAAGGGATCGTGGGTCCGCTCCAGCCAGGCGCTCAGCTGTTGTCTCAGTTCATCGGCCACGTGCCGATAGTCGGGATGGTTCACCAGGTTGCGGGTCTGATATGGGTCGGCCTCGTTGTCGAACAGCAGCCAGGGGATCCGTCCCGGCCTCTCGACGTAGGTATACCGTCGTGTGCGCACACCGCGCCACTCGGTCATATGCTGCCGTTTTGCCTCGTCAAAGCAGATGTAGTTGGCGATGAGGACGGACTCCGGCGATGGCGCTCCGGCCTGGCCGAGCAACGCCGCCGAGAGATCCTGCCCCTCCTGCCCGCTGGGGAGATCCCAGCCCATCAGCCCGGCCAGCGTGGGCAGGATGTCCACCGTGCCTACGAGGGCATCACACACTCGGCCGGCGGGCAGCACACCGGGCCATCGGATCAGGAACGGGACGGAGATGGACTCCTCGTAGGGCGCCTGTTTCTTCATCCATCCATGCGACCAGAGCATGTCGCCGTGGTCGGACGTGAACACGACGATGGTGTCCTCGGCCAAACCCAACGCGTCGAGCCGATCCAGCAGGCGCGCCAGTTGATCATCCAGGGCGGTGATCGCCGCATAGTAGTCGGCGATGGTGCGTCGGCAGTCCAGGCCTGCGGCCAGCGGGTTGTCGGCATCCGGTTGGGCATTGGGTCGCAGCGTCAGAGCCGTCGGATCGTACATGGCGCGGTACGTCTCGGGCACCTGATCGTAAGGATCGTGCGGTGGGCCCCAGGAGAGCACCAGGCAGAACGGCTCGGCTGCGTCTCGCTGTTCATCCAGGAACGCCAGCGCCAGATCCGTCTGGACCTCGGGCTCGTAGCCATCCACCTCGACCACCTGCGGCGTGTCCCGGTAGTATTTGGGATGGAAGTAGTCGTGGGTGCAGTTGTAGGCGGCCCAGAAGTCGAAGCCGCTGCGTCGGGGGCCGGGCGGGGTGAATTTGGTGCGAGGCACGCCATCCAGATGCCACTTGCCGATGTAGGCGGTGCGATAGCCGTGGTCTCGGGCGATGGTGCCCAGCGATGGCAGATGGGAGGGCAGAGGGAGATCGTTGCCCGGCACCCGGTTCGTCGTCGGGTAGGTGCCGGTCAGCAGGATGGCCCGATTGGGGCTGCACACCGGCGATGTGGCGAAGCAGCGCGTCAGGCGCACGCCCTGCTTGGCCAGACGGTCCATGGCCGGCGTGCGTACATCGGGATTGCCTGCGCATCCCATATCCATCCCCCGCATCTGATCGGCGAACACCAGCAGCAGGTTGGGAAGGGGGCGTTTCGTGGATCCGGATCGACTCACGGCGATTCTCCTCGGGTGCTCTCTCTGTCGTCTGTTGCCGCGCGTGGGCTATCGGTACGAGGTTATCGACATTGTACTCCTGTCTGGGCAAAAGGGAAAGGGGAGGGGCCCAGGGCTTTTTCAAAGTCAGTGGTGGAAATCGGGGTGGTAGGAACACCCGCGTGTCGCCCGACGCAAGAGATTCCCCTGATCATCGACCGAGGGAAACGGCCCTCATCCCCCAAACCCCCTTCTCCCGAGCCCGGGAGAAGGGGGCTCAACGGTGGGTGGTGCGGCGGCGCAGCGGA
>JAADGJ010000008.1 GCA_013152435.1 Chloroflexota bacterium
AGCATTTCGGTGGTATTTGGGCATCATTGAAGCGTGATGGAAGGCTGTTACTTGCACTGGCGGGTCCAAAGCGGATACCAGGTCATGTATATGAAAGAACCAGGAGTTGGATGGAGAAAGGCGAGAAGCTCATCCTAACTGAGAAGTACATGGAGGGCGGTTATCGCATTGAGCGTTGCATTGTCATCGATAGGCAAAAGGATGAGATCATCGAATACCATGAGCGACAGCGAGCCTTTTCGTTAGACGATGTGCGGTCGTTGCTCAGATCTGCTGGGTTTCGCCGTGTCGTGTGTTTGAAGGATTTGGAGGGGAATCCGGCAACTTCGCGGGAATTTAGGGTCTTTATATGTCACAAGACATAGGATCGCTACGCGACTTTGGGCCCTTCCACCAGGGGCATTCTCAGCTGGTCGCTCAAGGGCTGTAGGGTTGAGGAGGTGGATGATGAGGATATATCGCGTGACGAGTGAGGGGGAGGCGGAGAGAGCCTACCCCTGTGCGACGGAGGTCCCTACGCCATTCTGGGCCGATGGGCTGGCGCTCTCACGATCCTGGTTTGCGGAAAATCTGAGGGAGCATGTGGAGGGCGTTCATATGGAGGACGATGAAGGTCTGGTTGTGGGGCACATCTATTGGGCGCCCTCTCAGAAGGCGCTGGCGCCTTATCGGATGGAGGAGGGGGCGGCCTATATCTACTGTGAGTGGGTGCAGCGCAGGTATCAGGGGCGCGGGTATATGCGGCAGCTGTTTGGGGCGTTTGTGAGCTTCCTTCGGGAGGAAGGGTACAAAGGTATCTTGGTGGATGGGACGGAGATCGAGGGGTACATGCACTATCACCACTTTGCGAGGCGGGGATTTCGGGTGATTCGGGAGGCGGACGGCGGAAGGTTGATGTATCTGCCCTTGGGGCAGGAGGAGATAGGGGTCGAGCCCATATCGGCGCGGGTGCCGAGAAGGCGAGGGACACCGGTGGAGGTGTTGGTGATAGGATCCCGGTTTTGTCCCGTGGGAGCATCAGCGGTGTTGGCGGTGCGGAAAGTGGCCAAGGAGTTTGAGGGGGCAGTAGTCATCAAGGAGGTGGCTGGAGGAAGGGAGGCGATCGAGCGGTATGGCGTGGCGGACGGGATCTTTGTCAATGGGGAGGCGAGGTTTTTCGGGCCGGTGAGGGAGGAGCAGGTTCGTGCGGTGATTCGAGAGGCTATGGGGTCCGATTAGCCGTGTTCGATCTTGAAAACGGCCTCCGCAAGGCAGAGGAGGATCAGCAGGCAGCATGCGAGCCGAAGGAGCACCCGTGATTGCCCATGTGGGGCGAAAGAGGAGGCGGGTCATGCCGGAAAAATCGAGTGAGAGGCTTCTCGTTTCAGGAAAGGTCGTCGATCTCCTGACCGGGCGCGGCCTTGAGGACCTGGTCGTCGAGGTGTGGGATAGGGAGCGAAGGATCGAAGGGGCGCTGGGTGATACGGTGACCGATGCCGAGGGGGGCTTCCAGATCCCCTTGGAAGGCCCAGGGGTCGACGAGTGGCTCGCGCAACGCCAGCCGGAGGCCTACTTCAAGATCCTCCGGGGCGATCGGCTGCTGCTGAGCACCGAGGAGATGGTCGTGTGGGGGCCGCAGGACGTAGATGAGCCGGTGGTCATCGAGCTGGATATCGAGGCTGCCGAGGCCCTGGAGCCCTGGCTCCAGATCGGCTCGTTTGAGGAGTTGGTCGAGCATGAACAGGAAATCCTGGAGCGGATCGCGGAGCTGCCCAATGGCGGCAACCTGTTCATGGCCCATCCCCTGATGTTGCTGCGGGACATCGGCGTCGTGCTTTCCGAGCAAGCCCTCGAAGAGGTGATCGCCCGAGAGCCTCATCTGACTGCGCTCTCTCCGCAGCCATATCTGGCCCTTAAGCGGAGCCAGCAGGAGCAAAAAGTGCGTTTCCACCTGCAGGGCTTGTTCAAAGGAGATGAAGCATGAGTGTAATGGCTGGTTTCGACTTCGTCCTGGAGCTCTCGAACGCGGCTCTTCTGGATCTGATCAAGGCGAACCTGAAGATCCAGGGGACTCCGGCCAACCCGCCCTTCGAGGTCACCGTGCCCATCTCGGTGGGAAGCGTCACCGGCAACGGACACATCATCGTGAACAAACTGCTGCTGGACCTGAACGCCAACGACACGGTCACGCTCACCCTGCTATTCAACAATGGTTCGGTGATTGCTACCTCTCCCATGGCGCTCACGATCTCGGCTCTGGATGGGAACATCAAGATCACGGCGCCGCTGCAGCTCGCGTCGGGGACGGGGGCCAACCAGCGGACCCTGGGCGTGGACCTGTCGACTGCGACCGTGGCTGTGAACTTCAGCCAGAACGCTCAAAGCAAGATAACGTTTGCTCTCGCGGGAACCCCCATCACCCTTCAAATGGTTAACAGCCTTGTCGTCCAGGCGCTCACCACCTTCGTACACAACCTGGGGGCGGTGACCTTCCCCCTCGGATTCAAGGTGGTCCCGGGCAAAGAGGGCACCCTTTCGCCGGGGCTGCAGTTCGAGAAGCTGGAGGCCCACTGCATCCCTAACACGAGCCGGGCCAAGCAAGCCCTGGGGATGTTTGGCATCCTCATCCTCGCCAACCACGCGAAGGGAAAGCACGCCCTGAAGACGGCGACCGCGATCCCGGCCGGCCGAGACGTCTGCATCAGCATCTCGCCCGAGGCCTTCCACAAAAAGGTCCTCTGTCCCGAGCTGGCCAAAAAGCTCTTGCCCGCCGAGTATCAGAAGGACCCTGCTGCCGCCATCGCCAAGTTGCCCACCACCTGTGGCGCCTCGGGGAGCATCAGCTATCAGGGCGTCCAGGTCACCAGCATCACCAGCAGTTTTGCCCAGGGCCACATAAATCTCGATGGCACTGTGGAGAAGTCGGGGTTCTGTTACGAGGCGGACGGCAGCTTCCATGGGGAGATCACCCTGACGACCGATGGCACCAAGCTCAAGCCGAAGCTCAAGGTGGATGAACCGGATGTGGATGTCAGCATTCCATGGTACTGCTGGCTGGCGGCAGCGGTCATATCCTTCGCCATCGGGGGCGTGATCGGGTCCATCGTTGGGATCATCGCTGTGGCCATCGTTGATGCCATCGTCAACGCCGTTGCGGACAGCCTTTTCGGCTCATCGGCGTTGCCTGGCCTGAAGCCTGCCCCTCTTGGGGGGATCTCGGGTGCCTCTTTTGATACGGTGTCCATTGCCCCAGCAGGGCTCACCGTGGGCGGCAAGGTCGACGTCAAGTTGCCGACCCCGGCCACGCGCTCCGTGGCGGTAAAGGGATCGGTGGTCACGGTCAAATCCAAGGTCCTGAGCACGGGGACCTTCCACAACACGTTCTGCGTCGTCGGCGATTTTCCTTATACCGAAAAGTCCCAGAGCCAGGTGGGAACCTATCAGGTCATCCCCACGCTGATGGGGCGCCCCCTCAAGCTCACATGGGGGATCAGTGCGGGCAATGTAGGCCCACTTGGGGGGCTGGTCGCGGTGAGCTCCCGGGTCACCCTCACGGGAACCAAAGGCACCGTGACCATCCCCAAGGTGGCGTCGCAGTTCCCCTTCCCCTTGCCGGACGGGACGATCGTGAAGCAAGATGTGCACATCGGCTACGAGATCTCCGGAAATAGCGTCAAGCTGACCAACGTCCCCAAGGAGGGCAACTACTATTTCTGGCTGCACGTCCGCGCCGAGGACCCGCTCGGCAACGTCTGCGAGGCCACCAAACAAGGCCGGTTTCAGGGCGACGCGGTGGCCATCGGCAATGACTTCGACCGGAAGATGGCCGATTGCCTGGATCGGCTCAACCAGAAGTTGAAGGCGCTGAGCTTCCAGGCCAACGAGCGGCTCACCCGATATGGGTTCCCCCCTGTGAATTACCCGGCGCCCAGGGAGATGCTGGCCTTCGTAAATTCGATCTTGAGCTCCGAGGTGCCCGAGGCGGATGTGATCTTGGCGTATACCCGGTTGGTGCACGGCCCCTCATTCTTCCGGGCGTTTGCTTCGCCGGAAGCCATGGAGGAGGAGCTCGGGCTGGCCGAGGTGACACTGGAGTTCAAAGTTCAATAGGGGCATCCGGCCTGCGCATGTGTTCGGCCGCGCGATGTGCGCGAGGTCGCCGATCTGGCGCACATCGCGATGGGCCCCGTGGCGAGCGCTCACGCCGCGCGAGCACGGCAGGTGGTGCGCGACCTTTGAGCGACGCACAGGTTATGAGGAGATGATGGAGAACACTGCAGACAAGGAGATCGCCATGTCCGTTGCATCGCTTGGTGAGCCCATCGCGGGAACCCGTAACCTGTACGCTTGGGGTGAAGATCAGATCCTGAAGCTCTACGATGAGGGGACCCCCGCAGGTTGGGTGGAGCAGTTGAGGCGGGTGGAACGCAGGCTGTATGAGGCCGGGTTACCCGTCCCTGAGGTGGGGGAAATCGTCGAGATAGACGGTCGCCTTGGGCAGGTTTACGAGCGTATAGAGGGGAGCTCGATGGCGGAGGCGTTGCTGAGGGCGCTTGAGGCGGACCCTGATGTGGTCATCCGGTTGGCACACGTCTTTGCGGAAGTGCACGCCGAGATACACGCCTGTGACGGTCTTCCGGAGCTGCCTCCACAGCGGCGACTGTTGTCCGCCGCCATCCGCAGGGTTCCTATCCTGCCCCCTGATCTCAAGGAGGCCGTGCTGGAGGCCCTCGAGAGGATGCCTGGGGGCGATCGGCTGTGCCATGGCGACTTTCACCCGTTCAATGTGTTGCTGAGCCCTCGGGGGCCGATCGTCATTGACTGGAATAACGCTCATATCGGCAACCCGTTGGAGGATGTGGCCAGGAGCGCGTTGATCTTGTCTGGCGCGCGGATATCGGAGGGGATACCCGGATCGCTGATCGATCGATTCAACGAGGCATACCTGGAGCGCTACTTTCAGCTTCGGCCTGGTGATCGGCAGGAGCTGGTTGCCTGGCAGCCCATAGTGGCGGCGGTGCGCCTGAGCGACGATATCCCCGAGCTTCAGGGATGGTTGCTCGAGCAGATCCGAACCGGATTGGCCCGGCTGTAGAGGAGGGCCGTGGAGAACCTGCGGACTCATGGGGAGTCCCCCTTCCCTGTGGCTGTTGTGCATGGCGGTCCCGGGGCGGGCGGGGAGATGGCGCCGGTGGCGCGCGAGCTCGCCGCGTCCGGCTGGGGCGTGTTGGAGCCGATCCAGACGGCGACGTCGCTTGCGGGACAGGTTGAGGAGCTGAGGAAGGTTCTGGAGGCCCATGGAGACCTCCCCATCTCCTTGATCGGCTTTTCGTGGGGAGCCTGGCTCAGCTGGATCGTTGCCGCTCGCTACCCCGCGATCGTCAAGAAGCTGATCCTCGTCGGAAGCGGCCCCTATGAGGAGAAGTACGTCGCGAGGCTGCAGAAGGCCCGGTGGGACCGGCTCAGCGAGGAGGAGAGAGCGGAGTTCGAGTCCATCGTCGGGGCCTTGCAGGATCCTGCGGTCGTCGATCGGGATGCTTTGCTGGCCCGACTGGGGGCTCTGGCCGCAAAGACCGATGAGTACGATCCGGTCATGGCCGGGCGGGAGGAACCTATCGGGCGTGGTGGTCAAGGGGCGATCTTCCGAGGTGTGTGGAAGGAGGCCGCGGCGTTGCGGAGGCGCGGGGAGCTTCTGGATCTCGGGAGGCGGATCCGTTGTCCCGTGGTTGCGATTCATGGGGATTACGATCCCCATCCGGCCGAGGGGGTCCAGGTCCCCTTATCCGCTGTCTTGAAAAGCTTCCGGTTCATCCTGCTCAACAACTGCGGACACAAACCCTGGATCGAACGGCAGGCGAGAGAGCGATTCTATGGGATCCTCAGAGAGGAGCTGTGTTGAGTCGGGAGGCGTTTCTGCGGCGGTGGGGCGTGGAGAGGGGGGAGTGGCTATGGGGAAAGCCCAGGGACCGATGATCGCCGTCTGTGGCCTGGACTGTGGAGAGTGCGATATCTACCGGGCGCCGAGTGATCCGGGAGCGGCACAGCGCGTGGTGGCATGGTTCAGGGAGCAGGGATGGTTGCGAGAGGATGAGGGGATTCAAGAGATCATTGGACGATCCATGTACTGCATGGGATGTCGAGGGGACCCGTCGTTACATTGGTCGCCGGACTGCTGGATCCGTGCGTGCTGCGTTGACGAGAAGGGGCTGGAGTTCTGCTACGAGTGTGATGTCTTTCCCTGCGAGGCGCTGGTCGAATGGGCGCAGGAGGACGCGGGCTATACCCGGGCATTGAACCGTCTGCGGCGGATGAAAGCGGAATGACTAGGGCGGATCTGGTTGAGCTATTTCCTGGAATATGGCGTCCGGAAGTGAGCCAGGAGGAGAGGCATGGAAGTGTCGGGATTGCACCTGCTTTTGACGTATCAATGCAGCCTGGCGTGCGATCACTGCTTTGTCTGGGGAAGCCCATGGCAGAGTGGCACAATGGGGTTGAAGGAGATTCGAGAGATCCTTCGACAGGCCAGAGAACTGGGCACGGTTGGGTGGATCTTCTTCGAGGGTGGAGAGCCCTTTCTCTACTACCCTGTGCTGGTGAAGGGTGTAGAGGAGGCCGCACATGAGGGGTTTCAGGTCGGCCTTGTGACGAATGGCTACTGGGCGACGGAGGGAGAGGATGCCCTGGAGTGGCTGCGGCCCTTCGTCGGGTTGATCCAGGACCTCTCGGTGAGCAGCGATTTGTATCACTGGGATGAGAAACTGAACCGGCAGGCAGAGAACGCGGTCGAGGCCGCGACGAAGCTGGGCATCCCCGTCGGCGTGATCAGCATCGCTCAGCCTGAGGGAGTGGGGGCGTCGGCAGCGGAGGGCCAGCTGCCCCCCGGGGAGTCGGCGGTGATGTATCGCGGGCGGGCTGCGCAGAAGCTGGCGGCGCGGGCGCCCCAACCTCGTCCCTGGCGGGAGTGGCGGGAATGTCCGTACGAGAACCTGCGCGATCCGGGGCGGGTGCACGTGGATCCCCTTGGGCATGTGCACATCTGCCAGGGGATCTCACTGGGCAACTTGTTCCGCACGCCGCTGCGCGAGATCTGCGGGGGATATGACGCGAGCTCGCATCCGATCACGGGGCCGTTGCTTGAGGGCGGGCCGGCGGAGCTCGTGAGGCGTTATGGACTTGCTCACGGGGAGGAGTATGCCGACGCATGTCACCTGTGCTATGAGGCGCGGCTGGCCTTGCGTGATCGATTCCCGGAGATCCTGACCCCGGATCAGATGTACGGAGCGTTTGAGGCGTCGTAACCTGCGCCGGACATGGTCCCCTTGCCTTAAGGCGTGTCTGAAAGTCTACCGATAAGGTGTCTGAGGGGCTCCCCGGCTACCAGCTCCACCGGGGGAGGTGTGGAGGGGACCTCCCCTCCACGGAAATCCCACTTTTCCGGCCTGTACCTGCCTTTCTCGGCCCTTCCCGCAGGACCCAGGCCGAGGCCAGGCAGGTCGAAGGCAAAAGAAGGGCTTTTTCCGGAGGGGCGGGGCCCCTCCGGGCCTCCGGGCCTCCCCGCAGCAGAAGCAACGGCATTTTTCAGACACACTCTCAGATCAGGAGGATAGGGAAATGGAAGGGAATGGCTGGTTTCTCGGCATCGTGCGGGAGAAGCGGTTCGAGCTCTTAACACCGTACCACGCCCCAGCGGGTTCCGTCAGGCTGACCGCGATCGCTATGCAGGAATCTCTGCCGCCGGAGAGCGGCGAGCTCGACTTGTCCGAGTACGAGGGGAAGGCCATCATGGTTCGTGGCCATGATGGGGGCGGATGGATCTACTCGGCCGAAGTTGTGGATCAAGCCGGCCCGATCCTCACGGCTGTGGTCTGGAAGGTGTTCGGCCGGGAGGATAATGCCCCCGGGGCGGAAAGGTAGATCTCGTAGATCGACCCCTGGGCGGATGGATGGAAGAGCGTCGTCATCGCGGATCCCAATGCGGCTATAGTCCGAGCAGCCGTTGGGCGTTCTCGTGCGTGATCTTCTGGCGCACGGTCTCCGGCAGTGTCGGGTCGGCGATCACGTCCAGGATGGGCGTGGGCTGTCCGGGCGTCAGATAGTCCGTGCCGAACAGCAGCTTGTCCTGATGGCGGATCAGGAAATCCCGCCCGAAGTCGGGATCCCGGGTGAGCGCGTTGTAGCCCGACTGGGCCGACAGGTCCCCATACAGGTTGGGATACTGAGCCAGTAGGCGGTCCGTAGCGCCGCCGGGGACGACGGGGCCGGTGGGGTATTGGCCTCGCAGCTTCGTCATATCCACCTGGCCTGAGATCTCCGCCCAGAAGTGCTGCGCGTGTCCGATGAAGATCGTCTCCGGGAACTGTTGGAGCATCCGTTCCAGCCCCGGCAGCCCGAACGTGTCTCGGTTGATGTAGTCGTCCATGTGTAGCGTGACGGGCAGCCCCAGCTCGCCGCAGGCGGCGTAGATCGCCTGCATCAGGGGATCGTCCACGGGCAATCCGGTCAGCATCTCGCCGACGCCGCGACAACCACGCTCTGCATACTCTCGGAGGATGGGCAGCGGGTCGAACTGGCCCGGGTACCGGTGCCGCGGGTCCACCGCGCAGAAGGGGATCAGCCGGTCGGGATGCCTGGCGCAGGCCGCGAGCACCTGCTCCGTCGTGACATAATAATCGATCTCCTCTGGGGACTCCACGGACATCACCACCGCCTGCTCGATGTGACGGGCATCCATCCAGGATACCAGCTCATCGGGGGTGAGCGGCGTCCGGTCGTGCAGCAGGCGGCCGATATGGGTGTGGACATCGATGAGGCGCATCTCGCTCTCCTTGGGGAGAGGGGCTTCTCACCCCCACATCAGGTGCATCAGTTTCCTCGCGTACTCCAGCTTCAGGTCTTGCACCGCTATCGAGGCGCAGCGCTCCCCCGGCACCTCCATATTCCACAGGCCGGTGTACCCGATCTCCCGGTAGGCGTCGACCACGGCGGGCCAGTCGATGGTGCCTCCGTAGGGGAATCGGTGCTGGTCGCCGCTGGTGTCGTTGTCCGCGACGTGGGTGGCCCACAGCCGGGGACCCAGCGTGCGCACGGCATCCGCCACATCGATCCCAACCACGTGCGCGTGCCCGGTGTCCAGGCAGAACCCGACGTTCGGCTGGCCAACCCCCTCGATCAGCGCCCATAGCTCCTCCAGACGCGCCCCGAAGCGGAGGCCGTCTTCTCGATTCAGCATGTTCTCCACACAGAGACGGGTGACCGAGCCCTGAACATGCTCGGCCAACGTGGAGAAGACGGCCACATTGTCGTCCAAAACGCGCTGATAGCTCGCCTCGTCTTCCATGAATCGGGCGCGCCCGCCCGGGTGGATGACGGCGTTGGGCACGTTCAGCTCCATGGCGAGATCCAGCCAGCGTCGTGCGATGTCGAGGTTTCGCGCGGCCTCCGCCCGATCCTCCGGCGCCACGTCCAGATCCAGCCAGATGTGCGCCTGCCACAGCGTGACGCCCTCAGCGGCGACGACCGCCTTCACGGCATCCACCAGGGCGCCGGGCGAGTCGGCGGCCAGAATGCGCTCCAGGTGCTCTGAGCTCACCTCGACATCCCGCCATCCCAGGCGTGCCAGGTGTTCCAGCGCGGCCGCCAGGTCCATCTCAGGGTAAAATCCCGTCCAAATGCCCCATTTCACGTTCGTGCCTCCGGGAGAGGAAATCTTTCAGAGCGTGCTTGAGAATCCTAGCTCCTGTCACGGGGAGGCTCGGGGGAATGGAGCCCCTCCGGAAGAGCTTCTCTTCTGTGGGCATGGGCTCGTGTGCGGATCAACCGATCTCACTGCCCGGAGTCGACCTCCAGCGGCGCGAACGCCTGCACGCGGCACGCCTGGCTGTCCGAGACGTAGATGCGGCCGTCCGATCCTACGGCCAATCCCACCGGCTTCAGGAACTGACCGGGCTCTATCCCGTATTCCCCGAACTGGGCCACGGGACGGCCGCCCGGCTCGTATACCACCACCCGCCACAGCTCCGGGTCCGTGACATAGATCAGCCCATCCGGGCCGACGGCCACGTGAGGGCCGTCGATGGTGCTGGCGGGCATGATGGCCGTCCAGCTCGTGCTGCTCCCATCGGGCGACAGGCGCCATAGCAGGCCCGTCTCCGCCTCGACGAGGTAGATGGTCCCGTCCGGCCCCACCGCCGCGTCCACCGGCTGCCCCGCCCCGATCTCGGCGCCGCGTCCGCCCCATTGTTGCAGCAGGGCGCCGTCACGTGAGAGGCGCAGCAGGCGCAGGCCACCTGTGTCGGCCACGTACAGATCGCCCGTGGCGTCGATGCCCAGGCCGCGCGGCCGGTACATGGCCAGGTCGCCGCCGAAGGAGGCCAGGAACTCGCCTTCCGGGGTGAAGCGCTGCAGGCGCTGGGCCGTGGCGTCCAGAACGACCACGCTGCCGTCCGCCTCGATCACTACGTCGAACGGCTCCAGAAACTGGCCGCTCCCGTCCCCCATCCCGCCGAAGGCCAGCTCCGGATCGCCTGTGGGGCTCAACCTCACCACGCGATGGTTGCCCGCGTCGGCCACGAACACACGCCCGCTCCCGTCCACGGCCAGGCCGCGGGGCTGCGAGAGCTGCTCCGCCCCGTCGCCGCAGCTTCCGACGGACCAGAGCTGCTCCGAAGCGATCGTGGGCGCGGGCGGCAACCCGGCGCCTGGCGGCTGGGGTGCAGGCTCGGCCTCCTCCGGGATCGTGGGCCGGGCGGGAGGGGCGGCCTCGGGAGGCGGCGGCAGGACCAGGTCCGCCGGCAGCTCCTCGCCCTCCAGCGGGAACAGGTATTCGGGCGGGATCAGCTCCCGCGGGCCGCCGGGGGGCATCCACCACAGCTGCATCTCCCGGCTGCCGCCGTCCTGGAAGTACCGGACCTCGATGTCATGGAAGCCCTGGGACAGATCGATGCGCCCCTCTCGATACTCGGCGCCGTGGTGGCCGCCGTTGTCCACCACCAGCTGCCCGTCGATGTAGACGTAGGAGCCGTCATCGGAGCGGGTGCCGAAGATGTAAGGGCCTGCTCGGGGCGCCGCGATCTTCCCCCGCCACAGGATGCTGAATCGCTCGCCCAGCGCGTTGTTGGGCAGGACCAGCAGATCCTTCTCGATCAGGGCGGGCGGCCCTGACCAGTCGATGGTGGGGTAGTAGTAGCCGATCAGCCCGTTACGCGGCGCGGGGATGCTGTATAGCGCCTCGCGGGGGATGGGCTGCCGTTCCACACCCGGCCCCGACCAGTACACGGTCAGCCGCCGGGGCTGTGGCCCTGAGCGGTAGTTCATCTCCAGGCCGTGAAGCCCGGCCACCAGCGTGACCTCCCCCGCCGTCGTCCCCTGGGTGGTGTCCACCACCACCTGGTTTCCCACCGTCAGGGTAAGCGCCGCCCCGGCGTCGATCTCCGCCTCGAAGCGGTAGGGGCCGAACCCGGGGACCAGCAGGGTCCCCTCCCAATGGGCGCTGAAGGGGGGCGGCGCCGGCGGAGCCGTCGAGAAGTCGAGGTCCAGTGGTCCGTCCCGTCGCTGCAGCGCGATGGGTCCGGCCTCGCCCTGGTCTCCCTCAAAGTAGGTGGCGGCCAGGCCGCGAACGGCGTTCACTTGTGCCCGGGGCACGCGGAAGGAGATGAAGTACAGCCGACCGAAGGGGTCGCGATGCTCCTCTAACTCGCCTGTGGGGTAGAACTGGCGGAACAGCGGCTCCAGGCGGGCATCCACCGCCTCCAGGATATAGACCACGTCCCCGCCCGGATCCTCCCGCAGCGGCAGGTCCCGCACCAGGTTGAGCAGCCGGGTGTCAGGGCGGCCGCCGATGAACTTGACGGCCGAGTGATGCTGAAATGCGGGGACCAGGTAGATGCGGGCGTCCGGTGGGAGCGTCCGGATGTATCGTCCCACCGCCGCCTCGATGCCGCTGTAGGCGATGTAGACCGACTCGTTGCGCGCCTGCACGTTGAAGTAGGTGTCCACGCCGCCCAGGTACACGCCCATCACGGCCAGGGCCATGGCCATGTGTACCCACTCCCGGCCGTGGCCCCGCAGCGCCCAATGATACAGCGCCTCCAGGCGGTTGAGCACCAGCGCCACCAGCAGGAAGATGAGCGGGATCAGCCCGATGGGGCGGCGGGCGGTGGGCGCCTCGTGGGCTACGGAGAGGACGGCCACGCTGCCGATGATGAGAAAGCTGGAGATGAGCAGGAAGGGCAGCGGATGGCTCAGGTAACGCAGCGCGTAGGCGACGCCCAGGATGAAGAGCGCCCCTACCAGCGAGGCCAGCAGCCACGATCCGGGCACGTGGCTCATGAGCGCCTGGGGCGATTGCGCGTCGAAGGGGAGCAGCGGCGCGCCGGGCAGGTTATTCAGCGCCGCGAAGTCCCCCTGATAGTTGAACATCCAGAGCGTCTTCCGCAGGTTGCTCCAGACCGGCTCGTAGGAGCCCACCCGGGCGACGTCGTTGAACACGGAGATGTGGCGGATACGGCTGAGGAAGGCGCCCCAATGGCGGATGATGTAGACCCCCAGCGGCACCAGCGCGATGTACGCCCCGCCGGCCAGCAGGGCGATTCCCTCCACGTCCCGCCGCCAGCGCGAGCGATGGGTGGCCAGCCAGTAGAGCAGAAAGACCCCGATCGCCAGGGGGATCACCCGCCAGGCGGTGTAGGTGTGCATGCCGCCCCCCAGCAGAAGTCCCGCCAGCGCCCAATCGCGGCGTCGGCCATGGCGCAGGGCGCGAAGCAGGAAGTAGAGCAGCAGGGCCTCGAACAGGGGCACCAGGATCAGCTCGTAGATGATGCGGCTGAAGGTGATGTGCCAGCGGGAGCCGGCCAGGAATCCGGCCGCGATCAGCGCCACGTTGGGGCCGAAGAGGTCACGAGCTAGCAGATAGAACGCCAGGACGGTGAGGACCCCGATCAGCGCGGAGACGGCTCGCATCTGCACGACGCCGGGGCCGAAGAGCTTGAAGGAGAGGGCCAGCAGGTAGGTGAAGAACGTGGCCTGTCCCTCGTTGGTCCCGGCGTAGACGGTGTAGGGCGCGCCGCGCAGCCATCGCAGCGCGTCCAGCCCGTTGTTGCACTCGTCGGACTGGCAGCCGTTGGGGACCATGTCCAGCCGGTGGAAGCGGGCGGCCGCCGCCAGCAGCAGGATCCCGGTGAGCCACAGCAGCTCCCATCGGTGTGCCGACAACCATCGGAGCAGGCGCCGCACCCGGCCTCGGGTTGTGGCCCGGCTGGGCTGCCGGAGCCGGTCCTCCGCCCGGGTCCCCGGTATGTAGAGGAGGATAGCCAGCAGCCACAGCCACAGCCCGGGCGTGCTGTGCTCGTCGCTCCAGAACAGACCGGTGGCGACGAGCGCCAGCGCCAGGCTCACCCCCGTGAGGATCTGTCCCCATCGCGGCCAGGCCCTGCGCCCGGGCAGCGTCGGCCAGCGCGGGAGCGCCGGCGCGCTGAGGGCGAAGAGGAATCCGGCGGCCACGAAGAGGATCAGGCCATCTCGGCGGGTTCCCTCAGTCAGCAGGATGTGCTGTCCCCAGATCGCCAGCCCCAGCGCGAGGAGCGCGGCAACCAGTCGTCGGGTAGCCCACCGCTCTCGCCACGCTGTCGGGAGGGGCAGGGAGATGGGGGAGGGCGCTCCTCGAGCGGATTCAGTAATCGAGAGCCACGGCAAACGGACCATGGGCGGGATCTCCCGTGAACGTGCCTAAGAACATCCGGTACTCGCCATCGGGAAGGGGGACGGTCGTCTCCAGCACCGGCACCATCTCCGGGCCCTCGGCCACCAGCCCTCGCCTGTCGCTGAACGGATCGTATTCCTGAAGCCACCAGTGGCCGTCCAGCCCCGGCTGTGGGCTGAAGCGATCCCCCGTGGTGATCGTCGTATCCTCGGCCTCAAAGCGGTATTCGCGGCCGTCCTGGCTCACGAACCGCAGATAGTCGTACACGGCGCGCTGGCCGGGCAGGGCCGCCACGCGCACGGTGAAGGAGCCGCCGGTCACTGTTATCGTGTCCACCATGACCTCCCAGACCCGGCTCTCCGTGTTTCCCCGATAGGTGAAGCGCGGCTTGAACGGGAGCGTGGGGGAGGGCGGGGCTTCTTCCTGGGCGGGCGTGGGCCTGGATTCCACGGGGCGATCTGCGGACACCCGGCGCAGGCGCATCACCTGATCGGCCCATGTGTTGGTGAGGTACAGGTCGCCGTTCTCGTCGAAGGTCAGCCCCATCGGATGGTTCAGGCCTCCCTCGACGGGGGAGAACGACGTCTCCTTCGTCCCCCAGATCAGCATCGTCCCATCAGAATCGAGGATGTAGAGGGTGTTCTCATTGGGTGCGGTGACGTGCAGGCGTCCCTCGCCGTCCACGGCCGCGTAGGACTCCCATGTGACCCCTGGGGCCGGCCATTCGGCCAGAAACGTGCCGTCCACCGTGTACTGTTGAACGGTGTGCTTCCCCGCGTCGGTCACGTACACAAGCCCTCGCTCCGCATCATACGCCAGTCCGACCGGTTCCACAAATTGGCCTGGTCCGGTGCCGGGCTCCCCCCAGGTGGCCTTGAGCGCTCCATCCGGCGTGAAGCGTCGGATCTGGCGGTGTCCCGCCGACGCCACCAGCAGGTCGCCGTCCGGCAGCGCCACGATAGCTCTGGGGGCGGCCACCTCGCCGGGGGGCACGACGACGCCGAGGAACTGGCCATCGGTAGACCAGGCCTGAACCCGGTTGTTCCAGCGGTCGCTCACGTACAGGACTCCGCCATCCGCCAACGCCAGCCCCATCTCGTGCTCCAGCTCGCCCGGCTTCGTCCCCAGCCGACCCCACTCGGACACGAAGCCGCCGTCGGAGGCGCGCAGCTTCTGGATGCGGCGGTTGTCGGCGTCGGCCACGTAGACGAATCCCTGTTCGTCCACGGCCAGGTTCATGGGGCGGAAGAATTGGCCGGGCGCGCTGCCGTTCCCGCCCACGACCCATACGATCTGCCAGAGCAGCGGCTCTCGCCGGGCGGGCCTCCCGATCAGGGCGGGGTCCGGGGCGCTTGCCGTGAAGAGGCGCTCGCGGGGGATCGGGTCATAGATCTGCCCGTTGGGGCTCCAGGACAGGGAGCATCCCGTGGCCTGGGCGGATGAGGCGACGCGCAGCCGCAAGAGGTGGAGCCCCCGCGTGAGGAAGAGGATGCCCTCCGAGCCTCCCTCGATGACCGGGCTCTCGTCTATGTTCAGCCAGGCCGAGCCGCAGCCGTCCACCCGGATGCGGTACTCGTTCAGCCGATCGACCCACAGGTACGCCGTCCATTCGGCCGAGCGGGCGCCCGCGGGCCACGGGGCCGGCAGTGCTGGATCGATGCGCTCCGCGATGGGCTGCTGCCAGGAGTCGTCCGCAAAGTAGCGGGCGCGCAGCCCCCACGAGGCTTCGACGGATTCCCTGGGGATGCGCACGGCGAAGGCCACCTCGCGCCGCAAGTTGTCATAAATCGGCTCCACCTGCAGATTCGGGTAGAACGTCCGCAACGTGGCGACCAGCACCTGGTTGTCGGGGCGTGTCTCCAGGATCAACGTGACCGGCCGGTCGATGGGGCGGCGCAGGGGCACATCCCGCTGGCGGTCGAAGGTGGGGAAGCGGTGGACGAAGGGATCGCTTCCCGGCACGTAGTTGATGAAGTCCACCTGTCCCTGGTTGAATCGCTCCTCCACCAGCACCTCGTCGGTGGCGCCGATGGGCTTCAGGTACAGGGCCACGGCCATACGCTCGGGCTCGTATCCCCACACGATGCGGCGGCTTGGCCCCAGGTATATCTGGTAAGTCCAGAGCAGGAGCAGAAGCCCTGTCATGCCCATGAGGGGGTACATGACCTTCGCCTGCCCCACGTCGTCCAGCAGCGTCCAGATCGCGTAGAGGAACAGCCCGCCGAGCAGGAGCGCCAACGGGGTCGCCGCGATGAGCCGCTGCGCGTTGGGCCAGGATAGGAGGCCGGGCAGGAGCGCCAGGATGTACCATCCCAGCAACAGCCGGGGGCGTGCGCGGTGCAGATTGCCCAGCAGAACGCCCAGCCCTCCCACGTACAGGATGGCCTCCAGGTGTCCCAGCAGGGGGTGGGAGTTGTCGAAGAAGTCGCCCATGGCCCGATAGTTGTACGTCAGCAGCAGGTTACGGGCGTTCTCCCACAGCGGCTCCAGGCTCTTCGCCTGGCGCACGCGCTGGCCGATGAACACGGCCCGGGCGCGAGCGTTGAACTCATCCCAGTGCGTGATGGCGTACCACCCGAGCGGGCCGAAGAAGATCACGGCGCAGATGGCGAAGGCGATGAGCCCTCGCCCGTGGCGGGCCAGGAAGCCGCGCTGGGGGATCTGGGTGAGGATCCACAGCCCCAGCGCGAGCACCACCAGGCGGAACGGCTCGTACGTGTTCAGTCCCAGGCCCGTCGCCACGCCGGCCAGCGCCCACCAGAGCGTGGGACTCCGGCCGGTGATGCGCCCGGCGCGTATCGCTCGCAGGACGCAGTAGAAGGCGGCGAACTCGAAGACGGGCACCTGGATGGCCCGCCACCCCGATCGGCTGTAGGTGATGTGGTAGACGGATGTGGCGAAGAGGAAGGTGGCGATCAGCGCCAGCCGGGCGTCGAACAGCTCCCGGACCAGCAGATAGAAGGTCACAAGCCCCAGCATGCCGAAGAAGACGGACGTCAGGCGAAGGGCGATCAGGTCGGGGCCGAGCAGCCGGAAGAAGGCGGCCATGAAGTAGTGGTACATGGTCTCCCGGCTCAGGTAGAGCGGCTCATAGGGCGCGCCGCGCAGGATGTCCAGGGCCTTCAGCGCGTTGGCCGAGCCGTCGATGCTCAGACCCCATGGGATCTCGGATAGCCGGTATACGCGCAGGATCAGCCCGACCAGGAGCACCCCGCTGAGGGCCGCGAGCTCCACCCGGCGAGGCAAGGGGCGGAGGGGCGGGGCCACCCCATCGCGTAGCCATTCCAGGTTGGCGAAGGCGAGGATCCACAGCACTAGAGCGAGCGCGTACCAGGCCAGGCCGACGTGAAGCCGGTGGGCCTCCAGCGCCGTCTGGCCCATGTGGGCGACCCATGTGCCGAGGATCGCCGCCCCGATTCGGACCCATGAGGAAGTTAACCTGGATCGTCCCATGTTCACGTCCGTTCTGCTATGGCATCGTCAGACGCAGGTTCACCCAGTCCACTGCGTCGCTGCTTCCCTTCTCCCCGCCCTCATGGGTGCGCAGGATAAGGGTGTCGCCGCCGCTGATGTCCAGATCAAAGGGGAGCATCGGGTCAAAGGAGTAGCGGGGGCCGCTCTCCCAGATGATCTGTCCGTCCAGCTCGATCTGGAACCAGGCCACGTTGTCGCCCACGGTGTCCCGGTCCACGCCGACCGCCCCGCTCAGGCGGGTGTACGCCCCTCGCAGGTCGAAGGCGATCTCCGTCGGCCCGAACGCGCCGATCCCCTGGTCGAACACGTCGTCCTTGATCTTCAACAGCCGATTCTGGAAGTTCTCATCGCGCTGGGGGTGAGGCCAGCGCTGGTCCAGGGCCAGGATGCGGATGGCCGGCAGCCGGCCCTGCGGCGTGCCATCGGCTGAGAACACCGGGATACCCACCGCGCTGGAGGTCGGCAGCGGCGTCAGCGCCTGCACGACGTCGGTCGAGTCCCAGCGGATCGGTGCCATGCGCAGGGGCTGCCATTGGCCGCCGGGCGGCATCCACTCGACCTCCAACATGTTGGAGCCGCCGTAGTCGAAGTAGCGCAGCTCGATTCGAGCCCTCCCCGGCGGGAGCGAGATCCTGCCCATGCGCTGGGAGGGGCCGTGCAGCCCCCAGTGGTCGACGACGAGGCGGCCGTTCACGTAGAGCCGCGCGCCGTCGTCCGAGCGCAGGCGGAACTGGTAGTCGCCAGCCTGGGAGGTGATCAGGGATCCCAGCCAGCGCACCGCGTAGGTGGCCAGCCCGCCCGCGTTGTCCTCCAACAGCAGCGGATCCGCCGCCACTCGCACCGGCGGGCCGGTGAACCGGTCGCCCTCGTAGTAGGCGGCGACCAGGCCGGTCGATGGCCCCAGGGGCAGCAGTCGATCCTCCGGCAGCGGGCTCCACGTCTCCGCGCCGGGCGGCATCCACTCGATGCGCGCCGGCTGCGGCGTCGTGCCCTCCGGCGCCGTTCGGTCCAGGCGGAGCGGGATGACGCCCTGGGGGAGCCACATGTCCACGCTCACCGGCTCCGTGCCATCGTCCGACGTGGAGGCGGCTAGCGTGTTGTTCAGGTAGAGCAGCGTCGTGCCGAGGGCGGGGGGCAGCCGGAAGCGATAAATACCCGCCTCCGTCAGGCGCAGGCCGCCCGTCAGGCGCTGCGCGTAGGGAGTTTGTACGGGCGCCGGGATCCCGGCGAAGGGCGCTTCCAGGAATGTCTCGAGTATGGGCTGGCCGACCATGGACGTGCCGGACCAGAAGGTGGCGTGCAGGCCGCGTCTGGCGGTGGACTCGGCCGGGATGACCAGCGCCGTGAACAGGCGGTTCCCCATCCCGTCCCGCTCCGTCTCCCGCAGTGCCTCCGGGTAGTAGCGCTGGAGAAGGTCTACGGCCGGGTCCAGATAGGGCTCCAGGATGTAGATGGTATCGCCGGTCTCGTCCGGGGGGAGCGGCACGTGGTCGGGCAGGATGAAGCGCTGGGTCGTCAAGCCGGGGTTGATGACGTCGATGGGGGAGAAGCCGTAGAACGCCCGGCCCAGGTACACGCGCCAGCGTTCCGGCTCGTCTCCGATGACCCGGTGCAGGTATTGCCCGGCCCGGGTCTGCCCGACGTTGAACTCGCTCCAGGCTCCGGGCTGCCAGCCCTGCTGGCCGAAGTAGGTCGTGGTGCCGTCCAGCCCGGCCCATGTGATCGTCGCCGCCAGGATGGCCAGGGATAGGTGCTCGGCCGAGGGGGGATCGATCCGCTCCCACGCGCTCCACAGCACCTCGATCGCCAGGCCACACAACAACAGGAAGGCGGGGAGCACGCCGTAGATGCGGAAGGTGTTGGGAGCGCCCTGCGTCAGCACGCCGGCGGCCAGGAAGACGCCGCTCCAGATCAGGCATAGCGCGGAGGCCGGACGTCGCCAGCGGGCTATCGCGTATCCCAGGCCGATCACCAGCAGCGCGGCGGTGATGCCCTCGAGTTGAGGCGCGCCCACCAGGTTGTGCCGGGGATTCGTGTCCCCCCGATAGTGGAAGGCCTGAAAGTAGGCCAGGATGTTGTCCCGGATAGCCTTCCCCGGCTCCAGCGTGTACAACGGGTTGAACACGGACACGCCGCGCCCGCGCTCCATGAAGAGCAGTGGGTCGGTGAGATAGGTCCATCCCAACGGCGCATAGACCAGCAGGGCGAGCGCGTAAAAGGCGAGGATCTGCCGCTTGTGGCGATGCAGGTACCCCCGAGGGAAGAGCGTTCGCCATAGGATGAACAGGGTGGCGATGACGGGAATGGCGCGGGCGGCCTGATACGTGTACTGGCTGAGCCCCATCGCCAGCCCGCCCGCGATCCAGTAGGGCCAGCGACCCGTGTGGATCCCCCGCCACACGAGCCACAGCACCAGGCAGGCGAAGAGGGGCGTCAGCGCGTTCACATGCCCCCAACGGGCGACGTTGATCCCCCAGCGGGACGTGGCGTACAGGACGATCACCGCGATGGCGACCGATGGCCGCACCATCTCCCGGGCCAGCAGGTAGAGCGGGATCACGACGAGCACGCTGCTGACGATGGCGGGCAGCTTGACGGTGAGATAGCCCGGGCCCAGCAGCCAGTAGAACAGGGCCACGTAGTAGTGGTACGCCCAGGGGACCTCCAGCCGGGCGATGTGCCACGGCCGCGGCCGGGCCCCGTTCACGATGTCCAGTGCCTGCCGGGCGATGTCCGTCTCATCCAGCCACAGGCCCGGCGGCATCTCCTGGATGCGGTACAGTCGGGCCCAAGCGGCCAGCCCCATGACGGCGGCGACGATGGCGGCCTCACGCCAGGCCGAGCGCACGCCGAGGCCGCCGACGGCCTCCACCGTCGGATCGGACAGGATGGCCAGCAGCAGCGCCAGGGAGAGCGCGTAGAGCGCCAGCCCCACCAGCCCCGGGTGCAGCTGAAGCCGCTCCAGCCCGGGCAGGGCCGTCAGAACCGACGGCAGGCCGCGATGGCTCAGGATCCACTGCGCGGCCGCGGCCAGCCCCACCAGGGCGAGCAGCGCCAGCCCGCGCAGCCAGCGCTCCGTCCCGGGGAGGACGGGAGCCCGAGCCTGGACGCTCATGGTATGCCCCTCCATGGGAGGGGATGGCGATGGTGTTCTCGGACGAATGGCATGGATGATCGCTCCTGTCACGCCTCCTGACGATGTCGCAACAGCCCGGGGGAGGGTCGCCTCCCCATCATCCTGTTAGAGTGTGTCTGAAAAATAAAGTGGGATTTCCGTGGAGGGGTCCTCCCCTCCACACCTCCCCCTGTGGAGCTGGTCATTGAGGGAGCCCTCTCAGACATCTTGCCAGTAAATTCTCAGACGCGCTCTTATGGCGAGGCCGGATACAGAGCCGACGGCGGCACGACCTGCCGCGGCCGCCCGGGCGGCGCCCACCACAACTCCAACGCCTTGCCGCCCCCTTCCTGATAGTAGTCGATGCGGATGGTATGTCGTCCGGCCGTCAGCGGCACCGTCGCCTCCACAATGTTCACGCCGGCTGGGTTTACCCCCTCGCCGATGAGGACGCCGTCGATCCACACCCGCAGCCCGTCGTCCGCGTTGACGCTGAAGAAATACGGCCCATCCACGGGGGCCTCGATCTCCCCCTCGAAGCGGGCGCTGAAGGGGCCGAACCACGGCTCCGGATCGGGCCAGGCGAACAGCACCACCGGCGTAACCTGTCGGAAGACCGGCTCTCCCTCCCAGCGGCTGCCCCGGAAGTAGGTACCCAACAGGCCGTGGTCCCACGGATCGACGGTGAAGAGGACCTGAAGCGGCACGGGGCCGGTGGGGGCGTTCGGCGGGGTCCAGAGCAGCCGGGCGACGCCCTGCCTTCCCGGATCATCCTGGATCACGTGCAGTCGGTGGAGCCCCTTGCCCAACACCTGGGGGCCCTCCCACGGCCGCCCGTCGATCTCGATGCGCAGGCCGCCCTCCTCCTGAAAATCATACAGGCCGGTTCGGCGGATAGCCAGGCTGCCCGTCCACTCGGCCCGCCGTGGGACCTCGCCGCCGACGGGGTTGTTCGCCCCCCACGAGATCTCCAGTCCGGTGCGCTTTCGGATCTCCCGGCCGTCTGCCATCAGAAAGCGCCCGTTCAGTCCCTGGAGCGCCGCGATCTCCTCCCCCGGCACCGTCACGCTCAGGTACAGCGGCTGCCCCTGGGGCCCGCGGCGCATGGCGGCCGTGGCGCCCGGGTAGAATCGGGTGAACAGCTCCATCAGGTCGACATAATGAGCGTCCAGCAGGAGCAAGGCATCGGCGCCGCCCTGGTCGGAGAGCGGGAGATCCTCGGCTGGCTGGATCAGCTGGTACGGCGGGTTGGCGACGCCTCCGCCGCCCGCTCGCAGCGGGCGATAGGTAATGTATCTCAGCGGGGAGAAATAGTACAGCCGGGGCGAGAGGTATAGCCGCTGTCCGGGCGGCTTGGCCGCCACCTCCCGGGCCACCGCCGTCTCGGCGGGGGAGAACGCCCCCCACACCTGCTCGTTCGTGGCCTGTGGGCCGAAATACACGCTCACGTTCAGCCAGCCCGCCAGGCAGATCGCCCCCGCCGCCGCGATCGCCGGGATCGCCCGGGCGAGTTGGGGGAGCGCCCGGGCCCAGCTCCAGGCGATCCCCACCAGCGTGTCGCCCGCCAGGATCGCCACAGCCGGGACCACGCCCAGCGTCCGGTATCCCTGGGGCGCCTCGCCTGCGGTGGAGAGGATGCCGCCCAGCAGGGTGATGGGGATCCAGAGCACGAGCAGCGCCCGGCGGTGGTCGTCGAATCGGCGGATCGCGTAGCCCAGCCCCAGCACGAACAACACGCCGGTCGCCGGATCCAGCATGGGCTTGCCGGGGAGGTTGTGCCGCGGGTTGTAATCCCCGCGCAGGTGGAACATCTTCAGATGCGCCGCGATGCTGCGCCGCAGCACGCGCCAGGCCACCCGTGTCTTCTCGCGCTCTTGTGACCAGCGCCAGGGTTGTATCAGCAGCGCGAGGTCCCCGCCCGCCCGCTCGATGTCCCGGGCGATGCTCACCTGGCGGGAGCGGTTGAGGAAGGTGAACGGGTTCCGGGCGTACGTCTCGGCGAGGGGCGCGAAGGTCATCCCGTAGACCAGCGTGAACAGGATCAGTCCCCTCCAGGTACGGCGCAGGAAGCCGCGTTCGAACACGATCCGATAGGCGAGGTAGCTCATGATGACCAGCACCGCCAGCCGGGAGGCCAGATACGTGTACATGCCGAGGCCCAGGAAAAGCCCGCCCAGCGCGAAGTCCCGTGCCCGGCGCTCTCGCGTCGCCCGGATCAGGAAATAGGTCGCCAGTAGCTGGAAGAGCGGCGGCCCCAGCTCGTTCCACCCCCAGCGGCTCATGGTCAGGTGCCAGCGGGCGAAGGCCAGGAACGCTGTGCTGGCCAGCGCCACCTCCGGGCCGAACATCAAGCGGGCCAGGGGGTACAGCGCGGCGACCGTCAGGATGGCCGGGATCAGCGAGGCCGCCTTCAGGGTCAGGAACGTGGTCCCGAACAGGCGGAAGAGCGCCACCAGATAGTAGGCGTAGAGGGAAGGTGTCTCGAACCATCCCACGCCGAAGGGGGAGTCGCGACGGCCGTCCAGGATGTTCAGCGCGTCCAGGGCGGCGTTGGTCTCGTCCACAAAGATGCCCGGCGGGATCTCATTCAGCCGATAGGTGCGCAGGAAGACGGCCAGCGCCAGGAGGACGGCCAGCAGCGCCCACTCGATCCGCGTCGGTATGGCCAGCGGGAGGATGGGATCGGAGGGCGCCTGGCGGTCCGGCCATGGGCCCAGTCGGCCGAGCAGCCAGCTCCCGGCCAGGAGCGTCGCCAGCCCGACCACCCATCCGAACGCCGCCGTGGGATCGTAGATTCGCTGCCAGAGGCGGTGCAGCACCCAGATCTCGATGCCCACGCCGATGAGCAGCAGGCCCAGCCCGGCCCCGATGGCCGGGTAGCCGGGATATCGACGGGGGGGAGCGGGCACGCGTGGGAGCCGGTCTCGCTCGATCCCGCTCAGCCCCGCCGCGGCCAGGACCGCGGCCAGCGCGTAGAGCAGCCATCCCCGGGGTTCCCCGGCGGGGCGGGAGAGCGTGATCTGCGCCCCTGCTGCGACGATCAGCGCGATCAGGCAGAGGATCGCCGGAACGAAAGGCCGATGCAGGAATGGTCGAAGGATAGGGCCCCTCCTGAGATCAATGTGTGACGAGAAGTGAGGGTGTGTAGACGTGCCATGGCGGGCCGAATTGCTGGACCCGGCGGTTCCCCGCGTCGGTGATGAAGACGGTCTCTCCTACGGGGCCGGCGTCATATGGGCCGTTGAACTCGCCCTCGCCGGTGCCCCCTCGTCCCCACAGGGCGAGGGGCTTGCCTCTGGGGGAGAGCTTCTGCACGCGATTGCCGAACTCCTCCACGACGTACAGATCGCCCGTCGTGGGATCGATGCTGACGCTGACGGGGGTGTCGAAATAGCCGGGTGCCGTCCCGAAGTCTCCCAGGATCGCCCGGGGAACGCCGTCCGGCCCCAGCTTCACCACGCGATGGTTCAGGCTGTCCGCCACGTACAGATTCCCCTGCGCGTCCACGGCCAGCCCGTCCGGGCCGTTGAAGGGGAATCCGGACACGCCGCCCAGCCCGTCCCAGGCGGCGACGGGTGTGCCGTCTCCGGTGAACCGTTGCACGCGGTTGTTCGAGTAGTCGGACACGAACACGGCGGTGCCACTGCTGAACGCGAACACGGCGATCCCGCGAGGATCATGGAACTTCCCCAGCTCCTCGCCGGGCCCCCCGAAGGCGCCCAGAAAGCCGCCCGCCGGGGTGAACCGCTGCACGCGGTCGGCGCCGCTGTCCGTCACGTAGATGGTTCCATCGGGGGCCACTGCCACATCGGTGGGGTGATTCAGTTGCCCGTCGCCCGCTCCGGCGGTCCCGATCTGGCCCAGAAATCGCCCGTCCTGCGAGAAACGCTCGATGCGGTGGTTCACGCTGTCCACGATCAGGAGGGTCCCGGCTGGCTCCACGGCGATCCCCATGGCCAGCCCGAACTGGCCGTCTCCCGTCTGCAGGGGGCCATCGCCATCAGGGTCCACGCATCCTGGCTGACCTGGCGCATAAAGGTAGCAGGTGGTGCCCCAGGTGGTGAGGAAGCGGTAGGGGACCGGCCCGGTGGCCAGGGAGGTCGCGGTAAGGGTGAGGAGGAGGAGAAAGATCCAACCCACTCCCAGGAGCACACGCGATGGTTTGAGCATATCCGTCCCTCCTATGGGCCCTGGGATATTCTACATGAAGTGCCAGATTTCCTCAAGAGCGCACTTTTCTTGATGAGGCTTTTTCAAAGTCAGTGATGGAAATCGGGGTGGTAGGAACACCCCGCGTGTCGCCCGACGCAAGACATTCCCCTGATCATCGACCGAGGGCCCTTATCCCCCAAACCCCCTCCCAGCGAAGCGGATTGGGGAGGGGGGACGACAGGGGGGTGGGGTACGTCTGGCCACGTCGTGTGCTGGGGGAAGCCGAGAAGATGCGTATACAGATATGGCGAATGTGTTGGACATCCCTGTGGACTTGCGCTATACTCTCAGCAGGATTTCCCTACAGCAATGTTAGAAAACAAGGAAGGGGATC
>JAADGJ010000009.1 GCA_013152435.1 Chloroflexota bacterium
CTGCGCCCGAGACCATATGGGGGTCAAACCGCTCTACTACTACTACCAGCCCGGCCGCATCTTCGCCTTCGCCTCCGAGATCAAGGCCCTGCTCCAGATCCCCAGCATCCCCCGCTGCCTGAACGAGATCCGCGTGGGGGATTACCTGGCGCCCTTGCTGGAGGACAAGGCCATCACCTTCTATCAGGACATCCTGCGGCTGCCCCCGGGGCACAGCATGACGATCCGCCAGGAGGGATGCCAGCTTCAGACGTATTGGCAATTGGACCCCACGCGAGAGCTCCGGCTCGGTTCTGACGAGGAGTACGCGGAGGCCTATCGAGAGATCCTCACGGAGGCGGTGCGCTGCCGATTGCGCAGCGCCTTCCCCGTGGGGTCCATGCTGAGCGGGGGGCTGGACTCCTCATCGGTCACCTGCATCGCCCAACGGCTGCTCGCTCAAGAGGGGAAACAGCCGCTCCACACCTTTTCAGCGGTATTTGAGGAGGTACCTGAAAGCGACGAAAGCGCCTTCATCCAGGCCGTACTGGCCCAGGCAAGCGTCCATCCCCATTTCATACACGGGGACCGCCTAAGCCCTCTGGCGGACCTGGACCGGGTTTTCTGGCATGAGGATGAGGCCTTCTACGCCTTCAATCTGTTTCTCAGCTGGGAGACATGGAAGGTCGCTCAGGAGCAGGGGGTTCGTATCCTGTTGGACGGCTTCGTAGGGGATAGCACGGTACCGGATGGGCTCACATTCCTCATAGAGCTCTCGGCTAGGGGCAAATGGATCGCTCTGGCCAGGGAGATCAGAGCCCTCGCCAGGCGTTATCACACCCCATCGTGGGGGCCATTTCGACATTACCTGTGGAATCACGGCATCAAGCCTCGAATTCTCTCCCCGCTTCGCCGGATTTGGCAGCGAGAAGAAGAGATAGAATGGAATGAGACGATCCGGCCCGCCTTCGCACGACGTATCGGACTGAAGGATCGGATCCGAGCTTTACAAGCGCCTTGGCTGAAGCCACTGAAATCGATGAAAGCGTACCATTATCACGGTCTCACCTCCGGTGAGATCCCCTTCGCCCTGGAGGTGTATAATAAGGGGGCCGCAGCCTTTCCCATCGAAGTGCGGTTCCCCTTCACCGATCGGAGGCTGATCGAGTTCGCCTTATCCCTTCCGCCAGAACAGATGCTACGCGCCGGATGGACCCGGGCGATCGTGCGCCACGCGCTGGGTGGGATCCTCCCCGAGAAGGTGCGCTGGCGGCGGGGGAAGGGGAATCTCGGCCCCAACTTTGAGCGAGCGTTGCTCAAGTTCGAGAGGAAACGGCTGGACGATGTGATCCTGCGAGATTCGAGGACCATCGAGCCATTTGTAAATATCGCCGCATTGCGCGAAACTTATAAGCGATACATCGATCGCAGGGCTGGCGATGAGGTGTTGCCCATCTGGCTAGCGACCACATTAGCCTTGTGGCTCCGCTCCGCGGAGATCGAGTCATGATCTCACAAGCACGCAAAGGACTTTCGACTCATGGACGACAAGAAGACCTACGAGACCCCGAAGCTGAAAACCTATGGTGATGTGACGAAGATCACCCTAGGCCCCAACGCGGGCTGGCTGGACTGGATCATCGGTGCCGTCACAACGGGCACCCCAGGTAGTGGAGGATACTCCTGCAAAGGGAAACCCTGGCCCCAGATCCATCCCTGTTCCTCCTGACCCATCCAATGGGACGGGAGGCTAGCCTACACTTAACCGTGAGCACAGGGCAAAGGGAGAGCCCACCTCCGCCGATGGAGGCAGCGCTGCTCTCCTAGGGTAATGCCGCGCTCACGCGCTATACTCTCCATGGAGTGAACCAGGCCTGTGATCACCGCGGCTGCACTGGAGATAGCGCCGCACCGAAATGTGGGCCTGGTGACTACGGCCAAGGTCTGAGCTGCCCACAGAGGGTACAGATCGCATAAGGGGACGGGAAGGCTGATCCGGGCTGAAACATATCTGGCAACGAATCAAGTCTGAGGTATCTTGAGATCGCTCAGAGACAGATCGCGCGATCTAAAAGCGCGGTGCTCGTATCTGCTGCAGACATTGCACCTGGTCTGGAACGCGGCCCGGGGATGGACCGCCGCGTGGGCGGTCCTGCTGGTCCTGCAAGGGCTGCTACCCGTCGCGACGGTATATTTGACGCGTCTGCTGGTGGACAGCCTGGTGGCAGCCGTCAACGCTGGCGGCTCATGGGAAACGATCCGGCCCGCGTTGCTCTACATCGGCGTGATGGCCGGCGTCGCCCTGCTCACCGAGCTACTCTATGGGATCAGTGATTGGATCCACACCGCTCAGTCGGAGTTCATACAGGACTACATCACAGGGCTGATTCACGACAAATCCGCGTCCGTAGATCTGGCCTTTTATGAGTCGTCCGAATACTACGATCACTTGCACCGCGCTCGCAGCGACGCCACCAGTCGCCCTCTGGCGCTGTTGGAAAGCAGCGGGAGCCTGCTCCAAAATGGCATCACCTTCCTAGCGATGGCCGCGGTTCTGATCCCCTACAGCCCATGGCTGCCCCTGGTCCTGCTGATCAGCACACTGCCGGCCCTTTACGTGGTATTTCGCTTTAACCGCCGTTATCACCACTGGTGGGAGAGGACCACCCCCGATCGAAGATGGACTCAGTACTACGACACAATGCTCACCCATAGCGCCGTGGCTGCGGAACTTCGGCTCTTCGATCTGGGGGGACATTTCCAGTCAGCCTACCAAGCCCTGCGCCGACGGCTACGGTCCGAGCGTCTGAAGTTAACCCAGGAGCAAACCCTCGCACGACTGGCGGCCGGAGCCATCGCCCTGGTCATCTCCGGCATCGCCATGGCCTGGATGGCCTGGCGGGCATTGCAAGGGGTCGTCACCCTGGGCGATCTGGCCCTCTTCTACCAGGCTTTCACCCGAGGGCAGAGTCTGATGCGCTCCCTCCTGAGCAACCTGGGACAGATCTACAACAGCACCCTGTTCCTGGGCAATCTCTTCGAGTTTCTGAGGCTGCAACCGCAGATCCTGGATCCTCCCCGCCCAGCCTCCGCCCCCTCGACCTTGCGGGAGGGGATCGCCTTCCGCCACGTCACTTTCCGATATCCGGGGAGCGAACGTCCCGCCCTACAAGACTTTAACCTCACCATCCCGGCCGGACAGATCGTGGCGATCGTCGGCGCCAACGGGGCGGGCAAGAGCACGCTGGTGAAGCTCCTCTGCCGATTCTACGATCCGGACGCGGGGCATATCGAGCTGGACCGGGTGGACATCCGGGATATCCCGCTTCGCCATCTCCGCCGGCTGATCACCGTCATGTTCCAGTTCCCCGTCTTCTATCACGCCACCGCCGGCCAAAACATCGCCATGGGCGACCTTCAAGCCACGCCAAGCGCGGAGGAGATCGAGGCCGCCGCCCGACAGGCGGGAGCGCATGAGATCATCGCCCGGCTTCCCCGCGGGTACGACACGCTGTTGGGGAAGTGGTTCGCCGACGGCGAGGATCTCAGCGCCGGCGAATGGCAGCGGGTCGCCCTGGCTCGCGCCTATCTGCGGAAGGCCCCTATTATCGTCCTGGACGAGCCAACGAGCTTCATGGACTCCTGGTCCGAGGCCGACTGGTTCGACCGGTTCCGCGAGCTGGCCCGAGGCCGCACCTCCATCATCATCACCCACCGCTTCACGGTGGCCATGCGCGCCGACGTGATCCATGTCATGGACAAGGGGCGAATCGTGGAATCGGGGACACATGAGGAGCTATTGGCTTTGAACGGCCTGTACGCGGAGTCCTGGACGGCGCAGATGCAGGCGAGTTCCCATTCCCTCTCCGCGGAGCCTCATTCGGGATGCTAGCGCGATGAACGATCCTGGAGGCAGAGCCCCCATGAGCCGCAACGGAGCACAGGAGCTGCTGATTCATCTGCTCCGATCGAGCCAGGGACAAACGAGCACATGCGAGCAGTGTGAAATCCCCACCGCAGACTGGGGGCGGATGATCGAGTTGGCGATCCGCACAGGCGTGGCGCCCCTGATCTATCATCACGTGCGCGCGCTCCCAGACCAGGACATCCCCTCTGATGCCATCGCCGCCCTTCGCGAGCTGTACAACATCAACGCGCTCCGAAACCTCCGGATTTACAGGCAACTCCATTCCATCCTGCGAGCTCTACACGACGCCGGGATCGCCGTGGCGATCTTGAAGGGGGCCTACCTGGCGCAGTTCGCCTACGACAACATCGCCCACCGCTCTATGGCCGACATCGACATCCTGGTGAGACAAGCGGATGTGACGGCGGCCGAGCGATGTCTCCAAGGCCTGGGATATCGTGTGGACGAGGGAAAGCCGGATGATATCCAGACCCACAGCCAGGTAGCCTATCGGGCGCCTGACGAAGACGTCGGCGTTGAGATCCATTGGGACATCCGCCCGGCCATAGGCGCGTTCCGCGTGGACATGGACGGGGTGTGGCAGAGGATGCAGCCGATCACCATCGCCGGCACAGAGGCTCTGGCGCTCCAGCAGGAAGACCTGCTGCTGCATCTATGCCTGCACGCGTCCAGCCACCACCTGTTCAAGTTCTACGGGCTACGCTCCCTATGCGACATCGCGGCTGTGGTTCGACGTCATCGGGATCAAATCGACTGGGAGGCATTGCAAGCGCGAGCCCACCAATGGGAAGGGGCGAACGGCGTCTACCTGACCCTGCGGCTGGCGAGGGATCTTCTGCACGTCCACATCCCCTCCCAGGTGCTCGGGGGCCTGGTCTCCGAGGATTTCGACGAGCGCTATATCCTCTGGGCCCAACAACGTATCTTTCTGGCAGTCGACGACGCCAGCGGCCCGTGGTCTGACAATCTCGGGCAGTTCTGGGGGTCCCGGCGGATCCCGAGCAAAGTACTGGCCCTGCTGCAGGGGCTATTCCCACCTCGCCAGCGCCTGGCACAGATGTACTCCGTGCCGCCCGAGTCAAAGCGAGTCTATCTCTACTACCCGGTGCGCCTGATGGGCCTCCTGCTCCGCCTCCCCTACACCCTCTGGCGATTGCGCCGGCGCGATGTGGAGGAAGTGGCCTGGATGGAACGGGAGGCTGGACGGATCGCGCTGATGAAGTGGCTGATCCCCGCACGAGAGTAGCCTGTCATCCTCCCCTGCCGCCCCTCACGGGGCCGGACTATGCTCCTCCGCCGTTCTATCAGCGTCGATGCCATAACAAAAAAGGGCCATCCCTGGATGAGGGATGGCCCTTTTCGCTTGTGAAGCTCCAACGCGCTATTTCAGGAAGATGAAGGGAAGATAGAGCCGCTCCTTCCACTCCTCGGTAGGCGTGGGAGAGGGCGTCGACGTGGGCGTCGATGTAGGTGTCGGTGTGTCAGTCGGCGAGAGCGGGGTCGGCGTCTGCGTCGGCGTAGGCGTCCAGGTGGGAGTGCTGGTCGCCGTCGGCGTGGGCGTGGCCAGCTGCTCGCCGAAGTTCACGATGTGCAGCCCTCCCGCGACCACATCCACCACGACCTCGTCCGGGCTCGTGCTGACATATCCCTCCGGTTGCATCTCCCGCACCGTGTACCGCCCGGGTGGCACGTTATCGAACTGATACCACCCGCTCGGATTGGTCGTACGCGCTACCGTAGGAGTGAGGAGCCCCTCCAGGCTCAGATACACGCCCGGCACTCCCGTGGTCTCCTCCACCGGCGGATAGGGGTTACGACGCCCGTCGCCGTCCTTATCGATGAACACCCATCCGGCCACCTGTCCCGCCTCCGGCGTCGGTGTAGCTGTGGGCGTGTTCGTGGGCGTGGGCGTGATCGTCGGGGTGGGCGTATTGGTCGGCGTGGGCGTGATCGTCGGGGTGGGCGTATTGGTCGGCGTCGGTGTGGCCGTGGGCGTGTTCGTAGGCGTCGGCGTATTCGTCGGCGTAGGCGACGGCGTGGGCGTGGGTGTGTTCGTGGGCGTCGGCGTGACCGTCGGCGTGGGCGTGGGTGTCGGCGTGATCGTGGGCGTCGGCGTGACCGTAGGTGTAGGCGTGTTCGTCGGCGTGGCCGTGGGCGTGTCTGTGGACGTCGGCGTGGGCGTCGGCGTCGGGCCAATGGTGATATCGGACCCCGACGTCACCAGCGGCACCGCCGAGCCCTGATATGAAACCCGGGTCTCACAATCCGTGTTGCTATAGAACACCACTTGCGTTAGCGGGGTATTCGCGATCGCGTTGAAGGTGATGAAGGCGATCCGGAAAGTCCCCGTCTGTCCCCCGGAGAACGTGCCCGAGGATAGAAAGATGGTGCCTTGCACGTTATCCACCTGGATGGGGCTGACGATGGGGATGTTGAAGACGCTCGTGTCGTAGTCGGCAGACGCCACCTGCAGATAGGTCGGGTCGAACTGGATACAGGCCTGGGCCCCGTCCACGGGCTGCGTCCCGGCCCGCAACTCCACATCCAGGCTGAAGCTATCCGGCGCCCCGGGGGACGACACCGTCGAGGGCACCAGAGCCAGCTCGACAGAGGCCTGTGCGCTGACCAACACACCGATGAAGGCCAACGCGATGATCCCGATCAGCCCAATGGCCATCCATCCAATACCACGCTGATAAGGCCACTTGCTGAGTATATGCATGAGTGTTCCCTCCTCTTACACACACGGTCGGAAACTACTGTAGTCCTGCTCGCCGACAGTCCCCCTGGACATTGAAATTCATAGCCAGCAACGAGAAATCCAGGATATCCACGACGCCATCGTCATTAAAATCGGCCAGAGGGTTGAACCCTGACTGCCCACTTCGCTTGCTAAAAGCGGAAGCCAACAGGGAGAAATCCAGGATATTGATCCAATCATCCCCGTTCGCATCCCCCTCCAGCAACGAGAGCGCGGCCATCTGGGCAGTCCCCCCGGCCATAATCTGCACACCGTTCGCCAGGTCGGTTAAGCTGTGCGGGTTGCGCACACACACCGTATAGGTCCCCGGGGTCAAATCCGTCAGGGTGAACCGCCCCTGCTCATCCGTGGCTACCGCCGTCGTGAAGCTCGAGACGGTCTCCCCCTGCGGGTAAAAGCGCAGCGTCAACGTCAGGACGTACCGGCTGGATGGAGCACTGCCATGCCCCTGAAGGGAGATCGTGCCCGAGATCATCCCTCGCGCGGCCGTGCCGCTGAGGTTCACGGACTGAATCAGCCCCTCCGACCAGGTCACGCTCTGATCCATCGGGTTCCCATTCACGGTAAAGGTGATCGTCCTTCCCGATTCCGGGGGAGGACCGCCTCCGGGATCCCAGGATGGATCGCCCGGGATGTCTATAACATACACGGACTGCCCTGAATCGGTGACCACCACGCTCTGAGCCACGGCCGTGCCACTGATCCAGGCCACCACCGGGCTCCCCGGCGCGACATCGGCCCCGTTCACCTGCACGCGTCCGTATACAGTAACCGGCACGGGCGGCACCGCGCTCACCACGGCCGCCAACGCCAGCGACAGTCCCAGACTAAAAAGCAACGCGATCCAAACTCTCTTGTAGGACACGGATTTTCCCCCCCCATGACGCCATCCTATTCGCCCATTTCCGCTTCTCGCGCAAAAGACGTCTCTCTGCCACTCGCCAGTATACGCGTTCGCGCGCATGGGTGTCAATGGTACGGGAAACCCGGTCGCCTCTATTATACACCAAACGATCTCATTCCGTTGTAAAGAATGTGAAACCATAGCAAACCAGAAATTTTGCCACCCATCTCCTCGTCATCTATCCCCTTATCCACAGCAAGCGTGGGGGGAAACTTTGGCAGCGGGAGATCCCTTCGCACACCCCTGAGAGCCGGGTGGGGGCTTCTTCAAAGCCAGTGACGGAAATCGGGAGGATAGGAACGCCCCGCTGGGTGCCCACGCAAGCCATCCCCCTGGTCGTCAACCGAGGGAGAACGGACCTCATCCCCCACCCTCTTTCTCCTGAGCTCGGGAGAAGGAGGCTCACCGGTGGGTGGTAGGGCACGCCTGGCCGCGCCGTGTGCTGGGTGTCACGTATGCTAACTTGAACAGGCTCTGTATCGATACCCGAGGTGGATTGACCGTTTCATACCGCTCGCCTATAATGAAGCTGATGCTCACATGATCGATATCGCACACGAGCTGACACGACCAGGGGGTTGTGGAAGTTCCGTGTGCACTTCGCGCCAAGGCCTATAAGGTATCCACTCCCTTGCCTCCCGCCTCCCTCCTCCCGCCTCTAAGCCCAAGGACCAGCCCACGGAGAGGGAAGCCCCAGGGGGCGAGGGAACGAGCAGACCGTGCATCAGACAGGCCGCGGCGTGCTGATGAGATCGGAGGCGTCAGGCCCGCGCGCAAGGCCGTGCGGGCGTGATACGTACGAGGATGGCAAAGCAACGAATCTCGCCTCTTCACGTTATCCATAGTAAGGAAGATCTCTCCAAGCGCCGCCGAATGGAGCCGGGCGGTGAGGGAACAGATCGCGCCATCTCATAACTCATCGGCTCACTGACCGGGAAACCAGGGAATGAGGACTGTGAGAGAACTGTGGGACAAGGTCGTCCACGTCTGGGAACACCTGAATACAGCGATCAAGCTGCTCATCGTCATCGATATCCTGGCGATCTGCCTTCTGGTCGTCTTCTTCGCCACCATCCGGACGACGATCATCCAACAGATGCGTGCTAACATCGACGTCAATTTGCACTACCACTTTAACACGCTGCATACGATCCTCGCTCGCGAGGGGCGATATCTATGCGCGGAAGCCCACGCGCTCGCCGGGCTTGAGGATATCACGGACGCGTTGAACACCCGCGACGTTCGGCACCTACGTCGTACCATCGCCTCTATCCGAAACACGCACAACCTGGATGTCGTCTACATCGCGACGGACGCGGGCGACGTACTGCTCAGCGCTGCCCCTCACGGGTTCGACTTCGCCACCGCCATCACCCAAAGCGCGGTCCAAAAGGGCGGGCTGGATGATCACGCCTATCGGTTCCTGATCTCCGGCGGCGAGGTCTGGATGACATGCACGGCACCCCATATCCGCTCCGACGGGCAGACGGACGCCCTCCTGTTGCTGGCCCGGGCCATCGACCATGACTATCTCCGGGATGTCAGCACCTCGCTGGGATCCGACATCTTCATCACGGATGGCCAATTGTTGGTCAGCTCGCTTCCGCCGGAGGATCACGATCGTCTCCTCCTCGCCGGGTACATCCTCGACAGCGCAGGGATCACGGAACAACGCTTCCAGGACGCGAGGATCAACGGCGCCACGTATCGCCTGCTGATGGCGCCCTTGCGGTCGACGGACTCCCCGGCCCTGACCATAGGCCTGCTGCAACCGATCGGCCTCATCGAGAACACCTCCCAGCAGGCCACCCTCCGAATCATCGTCCTGGGGATCCTGCTCATCGGCATGCCCTTTGTGCTGACCCAATTCCTGGTTCGGGCGATCTTCAAGCCCCTGCGGTCACTGATGAGGGCTGCCGAGGCCATCGCCGCGGGACATCTGGACCAGCCCATCCAGGTTGAAGGGACCGCGGAGGTCCAGGCGCTGGCCACGAGCTTCAACCAGATGCGTATCCGACTACAGGCGTACATGGAAGAGCAACGTCGCTGGAACGAGGAGTTGGACGCTCAGGTGCGCGCACGCACTCGGGAGCTGGAACAGCTGTTCCGGATCCGCGATCAGCTGGTGGCCAAGCTCATCTTCGCCCAGGAGGAGGAACGGCAACGCATCGCCCGGGATCTGCACGATGAGACCAGCCAGGCGCTGGCCAGCCTGGTTGTCGCCCTGGGCACGGAGGGCCGCCTCACCCATGATGAGAAGACACGTCAGCGGCTGGAGCAGGTGAAGCGGCTCGCCATCGCGGCGCTCGAGGGGGTCAAGCGCATCGTGCTGGACCTGCGCCCCCGGCTCCTAGATGATTTCGGCCTGCTGCCGGCCATCCAATGGTACGCAGAGGAGCGCCTGTACCAGGAAGGCGTGGATGTCACCATCGAGACGGAGGGGAACGAGGCCCGGCTGCCCTCACACATCGAGATCGGAGTCTTCCGGGTCATCCAAGAGGCTGTGAACAACATCGCACGTCACGCGCACGCCACCCAGGCGCGGATCCGCATGGCCTGGCAGTCCGATAAGCTCGTGGTGGAGATCGAGGACGACGGATACGGCTTTGACGTACAGAAGCACATGAGCGATATGAGACGAAACGGTGGATTGGGATTGCTCAGCATGCAAGAGCGCGTGGCGCTGGCAGGCGGAACCTTCACCATCGATTCCGCCCCAGGCATGGGCACTCGCATCCGATTCGAAATCCCACTACCCCGATCGGAGGCAAAGGATGTCCAAGATCCGAGTACTGTTGGTAGATGACCACGCCATCCTGCGAGCCGGCCTACGGGCACTGCTGGAGACGTATCCGGACATCGAGGTCGTAGGGGAGGCGAGCGATGGCACGGAGGCCGTCACCAAAGTCCGTGAGCTGCACCCGGATGTGGTGCTGATGGACATCGCCATGCCCGGTATGAACGGGCTCGTGGCCACGCGATATATCCTGGAAGAAACGCCCGAAACGAAGATCCTGATCCTCACCCAATACGGGAACAAGGAATACGTGCTCCCCCTGCTCCAGGCGGGCGCCTCTGGATACGTGCTCAAGCAGGCAGCCGACACGGACCTGATCTCCGCGATCCGGGCCGTGCAGCAGGGGCAGTCCTTCCTGTACCCACCTATCGCGAAGCTCCTGCTCGACGTATACACCACGCAACGGGACGCGACGGATCCCTACGAACAACTCACCCCGCGCGAGCGTGAGGTGCTGATCCACATCGCCGAGGGATACACCAACCGCGAGATCGCCGATATCCTGCACATCAGCCCCAAGACGGTGGATGTGCACCGCACCCGCCTCATGCGCAAGCTGGGCCTGCACAACGTGGTAGAACTGACCCGATACGCGGTCCGCCGCGGGCTGATCGACCCCACACAGGAGTAGCTTCAGCCCTCCTTATCCCCCACCCGGCGCTACGGGCATGCGAAGGTCCAGCCCGTAAAGCCCCACGCGCATCAACGCAACGGCATGGATGAGACCCTCAACATACCCCTTTTCCCCTGGGAGCGTGTTTGAGAAATCCCGTTGCTCCCGCCACGGGGAGGCGACGCACTCTGAGGATGACCGCCCCCCACGGGACAAATACCGAACATAGCAATAGGACCCGGGGCAGGGGGTAACTCGTGTCCTTCCATCCCCCATTGTAAGGTATTCACCTTATCCACAAAAGTCTCCCCCCCACCTACAATTAGTGTAGAATTTCGCGAAGCCCATCGGGCATAACCGAATCAGGGAAGCGCACAAGAGCGAAACGTACTCTCCCAGCAAAGCCGGAGGGCAGATCACAAGTGGAGCAGACCCGCATCCTGGTGATAAGTTCTTTTGTGCTGCTCCGCGAGGGGTTGCGTGCTCTCCTGGACGCCTTTCCTTTCTGGCACGTCACCTGCGAGGCGCCAAGCTGGGAGAAGGTGCGACAGCAAACGATCCAAATGAATCCTGACATCGTGGTCCTGGATGTACCGCAAGTAGACGCGCGGTTTGAGACGCTGATTCACAATCTCAAAGCGGCGCCGAAGGCACCTGCTATCGTGGTGCTTAGCCGCCAGGATGATGAGGATTCCCTTATCCGGATCCTGAAGTCCGGGATACAGGGCTGCTTGTGCGCGACGTCGGATCCTGACGAGCTGATCGCTGCCATCCGAGCGGTCACCACAGGTGCGTCCTTCCTATGCCCGGCGGCTAGTCGCGTCTTATTGCAGGACTATCGTCGTCAGGCAAGGGGAATACAGCATGACAACGCAGCATAACTCACAAAATGCGCCCTCCGCCCAGGGAATCGACCGGGCGCTATGGGTCGTGACGGCGCTCCTTCTCATCGCCATCGCGAGCTTCGCCGGCTTCTACTACTGGGATCGCTATTATCCTCGCGGCGAGAGCCTGCTGACTCGCCGGATCCAACATCTGGAGGAGCTGATCCGGGAGAACCCGGAGAACCCGGGGCTGAGGATCGCCGTCGCGAATCGATATCTGGCCCAAGGGATGATCGACTCGGCCATCCAGCAGGCACAGGAGGCGTTGAAGCTTGTTCCAGACTCGGAGGAGGCGCTGATCCTGCTGGGCAAGGCCTACACGCAAAAGGGCGACCTGGACGCCGCCATCGAGCAATACGCCAAAGTCGTGGAGCTCAACAAGGACAACGAATTCGCCCACGTCAACCTCCGGCTGGAGACGGCCTATTACGAGCTGGGCAGTCTCTATCTGGAGCGGGGTGAGCTGGAGCAGGCTCAGGAGGCGTTCCAATCCGCCCTCCAGATCGATCGCACGGACGCGGATGCCCGTTACGGGCTGGCCATCACCTATCAACGCCTGGGAAAGCACGCCGAGGCGGTCAGCGAATTCCATAAAGCCACGCGCTTCGTCCCTGATTTCGCCGAGGCATACAGGGGCATGGCGGAGAGCTATCGGGCGCTGGGACAGGCAGCGGGCGCCCAGTATGCGGAGGGCATGGTCGCCTATACGCAGGGAGACTACGAGAAAGCGCTGACGATGCTCACCCAGGCGTTGGAGCAGCAGCCCGACCTCACCGACGCATACCTGGGACTGGGGCTGGTCTACGAAAAGCTGGGGCGGTATCAGGAAGGCATCGAGGCCGTGCAGAAGTATCTGGATGTCTATCCGGATGACATGGCCGCCCGTTATGCCCTGGGCCGACTGACGCAAGCCGAGGCACGGTAATCGACATGTTCAAGCGATTCTATCAAGCCTTTCAAGAAATGAACTCACGTACACGCCGGCGGGCGGTCATCCTGGCCGTCCTGATCGTGCTGTTGATGGGTGTGAGCGGCGTGTGGGCCTATTACGTGCGCACCCGCAAGCCGCTACCTTCGGTCTTGCCGCCTGCGCCGGTCATCGCCCAGACCTTCAAACCCCATTATCTCTTCTCGATCTACGGCGTTCAAAAGCCTTATGGCGTGGCCGTCACCCCGAAGGGCGATCGGATTTACGTCACCGAGGGCGGTGGGGAGCGGCTCACGAAGGTCTTTGACCGCAGTGGGACTTTCCTGTTCGCGCTGGAGGCGCCCGACTCCTCACCGGGCGATCGGGTCCCTGTGTACGTGGACGTAGCCCCCGATGGGCGGGTATACGTCAGCGACCGGCGGCGGCATACCGTCTACATCTATAGCAGCGATGGCACCCTGGAGGGATCGCTTAATCCGCCCGCGGGCGAGGATTCCTGGGCTCCTTTGGGGCTGAGCTTCACCGGGGGGAAGCTGTACATCACCGATGTGACCCAAGAGCATCATCGGGTGCTGATCTACAGCCCAGACGGGCAATTCCTGGAGGCCTTCGGGACGGAGGGAAAGGAACGAGGGCAATTCTGGTTCCCCAATGCGGTACAGGTAGATGATGCCGGTCGCATCTATGTCAGCGACAGCAACAACGGTCGCATCCAGGTATTCGATGAGCAGAAGAACCCCCTGTACGCGATCCGGGGATTTAATCTCCCGCGCGGCATGGCGGCGGACGATCAGGAGCGATTGTTCATCGTGGATACCGTGGGGCAACGGGTTCGCGTCTACAGCTTGGCCAGCCAACCCATCCAACTCCTGTATGAGTTTGGTGACCTGGGGATCGGCGACGGGGAATTCAACTATCCCAACGACATCGCTGCTGATCAAACCGGACGCCTGTACATCACCGACCGGGAGAACGATCGCGTACAGGTGTGGTCCTACTAAAGGGCCCCGAAAACCTTACCCACTTCTGTCATGCGAACCCAAAGCGAGGAGAGGGGGAAAGGAGGTGAGAGCGAAGAGGGACTCGAATGACACTGCAACGACAGCACACTTCTCCTAGATTCAGAGAAAGGAGGCACCCTCTATGCGGAAGTGGATTTTACTGATCTTGCTGGCGATCGGGCTGACCGCCCTTTCGACCAGCGTCGCCTTCGCCGACAATGGCCCACACGTGGGAGACTTCAGCAGCACCACGGATGCATGTGCCGGCTGTCACCGGGCACACCGCGGCCAGGCGCCGAAGCTCTTGAAGGAAAACTCTCAGGAGGCGCTGTGTCTCTCCTGCCATGGCACCAGCGCTGCGGGCGCATACACGAACGTGGAAGACGGCGTGTATGATGCCGGTGGCACGGAGGGCACGGAGGGCGCCGGACTGCGCGGCGGCGGGTTCGTGAACGTCAAGATGGACCCGGACATGGATGGCTCCATCGTAAGCGCCGCTGTCACCTCCAAGCACAACGTGGGCACCGCAGGAACGGTCTGGGGTAATGGCGCCATCGGCTCCGGCGCGGGCAAGACCATCACCCTCCAGTGCGGCAGTTGCCACAACCCGCACGGGTTCAGCGGCGCCGACTACTACCGAATCCTGCGCCCCAAGCCCAAGGACTCCGGCGCAAGTGGGAACGTCACCGTGCCCGACGAGACAAGCAAGAACTACACGGTCTCCTACGACGCCAGCGGCTATCGCAACACGGGTTACCTGACCCAGACCATCAGCGACTGGTGTGCGCAGTGCCACACGCGCTACCTGGCCAGCGACGAGGGCGACTCGGGCGATGCGATCTTCAAGTATCGCCACGAGACGGCTGACAACTCGCGCAAGTGCCTGGTGTGCCACGTGGCCCACGGCACCTCGGCTACCATGGGGGCCTACTCCGGCAGCGTCGAGTGGCCGGATGGGACCGCCGGCGGTGGCAGCACCGACAGCCGATTGCTGCACGTGGACAATCGCGGCGTCTGTGTCCAGTGCCACCCGTCACCATAATCTCATCGTCTTCCTATCGGGTCCGACGAGAGGGGTCCTCCAACGGGCCCCTCTCGTCGCCATGTTGCTCAACATCGTCATGGCAGCCTGTCGCGCACCTCGCACGTTCCTTATGTAAGGAGGATCGGTCCCGCCGATGGCACACAAAGCGATGCGAACATGGGTACTCGTCGGCCTCGCCGCAGCGATGCTTTTGTGGCTGCTCCCAAGCGTCGCTATGGCGGATAACGGTCCACACGTGGGCGACTTCGGCAAGACCACGGATGCATGTGCCGGCTGCCATCGGGCACACCGCGGCCAGGCGAAGAAACTCCTGAAGGACGCTTCGCAGCAGGCATTGTGCCTCTCCTGCCATGGTAGCAACGCCGCCGGCGCCTACACCAACGTGACGGACGGCGTGTATGATGCCGGTGGCACAGAGGGCACCCCAGGCGCCGGGCTGCGCGGCGGTGGGTTCGCGTACGCCGTGATGGATCCGGACATGGATGGGAACATCACAAGCGCCCCCGTCACATCGAAGCACAACGTGGGAGATGCAGGGCTCACCATCTGGGGGCTCGGAAGCGGAGGCGTGGGACATACAACGTCCTCCTCCAGGGCCACCCTGGAATGCGGCACCTGCCACAACCCGCATGGGTTCAGCGGCGCCGATTACTACCGAATCCTGCGAACCGACCTCCCATGTCTGGGTTGTCATCAGATCCACGGTTCCTCATCTCCTATGAGGAGCGCGACCCCGCCTGATGACGCGACGCACAGCCTCGCCGCGCAGGCGAGCACAGGAATCCCAGACGAGACCCCGAAGAACTATACGATCACCTACAACGCCGCCGGCTATCGCGATGTCAGCTACTTGGACCAGGCGATCAGCGAGTGGTGCAGCACGTGCCACACGCGCTACATGGCCAGCGACTCGGGGGACACGGGGGATTCCATCTTCCGATATCGTCATGTGACGTCGGACAATGAGCGTAAATGTCTGGCCTGCCACGTGGTGCACGGCACATCCGCCACCATGGGAACCTATTCAGGTAGCGTGGAATGGCCGGACGGCACGCCCGGAGGCGGCAGCGCCGACAGCCGCCTGCTGCACGTGAACAATCGTGGCGTCTGCTATCAATGCCACCCAGCGCCGGGGAGTGACTGAGCCCCGTGTGCAGCCGCAGACACGATCGCTGCGCAGCTTCATCGCCTGATCGTGTGAGAAGGCAGCCACAGCACCCGTTCTTGGATCTCGGGAGACGCTCTTCATGAACGAAGCCCACCAACCATCGAAGAAAAGACGACGCCTGATCCCATTCCTCCAGAGAGGACAAGCGGCCGGCATTCGACAGGCTCGTCGATTGAGGATCCCATCCCGCTTCACCGTTGATCTCACACGACCCGAACACCGACGCAACCTGTTCCTGGGATTCGTCGCTCTCATCCTGGTGGGCTTCGCCTTCCTCTTCAGCGGCTACGAGGTGTACCACTACACGGAAAGCTCCGAATTTTGCGGCACCGTCTGTCACCCAATGGTCTCGCAATTCGCCCGCTATCAGCGCTCCCCGCACGCCAACGTGGAATGCGCCAAGTGCCATATCGGCCCGGGAGCCTCGTTCTTCATCAAGTCCAAGATCGATGGGCTCAAACAGGTCTATGCCGTGCTCGCCAACACATACAGCCGCCCCATCAAGAGCCCGGTCCATGACCTGCGACCGGCGCGTGAGACGTGCGAGGAATGCCACACGCCTACGCTATTCAAAGACAACATCATCAAAACCATCCTGCATTACGATAACGACGAGGCAAACACCCCCGTGCAATCCACCTTGATCCTGAAGATGGGCGGATACCAGGAGAGCACGGGCATCAGCCAGGGGATTCACTGGCACATCACCAACCCGGTTTATTACATCGCCTCCGATGAACAACGCCAGGTGATCTTGTGGGTGGGTGTGGAACAGAAAGATGGAACGATGAAGGAGTACTTCGCCCGGGATGTGCTCCTCATGGCTCAGACCTCCTTTGTGGAGGAGGCGAGGAAGAAGGGGCTGGTGCGTGAGATGGACTGCATCGATTGCCACAACCGCACGGCGCACTACATCCCCACGCCAGAGGAGATGGTGGACGAAGCCATCAGCACAGGGCGCATACCAGCGGACCTGCCTTACATCCGGGCAAAGGCGGTGGAGGTCCTGAAGCCGCTCTACTCCAGCCTGAACGAGGCCTATGAGGCCATCGACGGATTGATGGACTTCTATCGGGTGGGCTATCCGGCGGTCTACACCAATCGCCGCAAGGACATTGAGTCCGCCCTCGCCGAGCTGAAGCGGATCTACGCGCAGACGAACTTCCCAGAGATCGGGCTAAACTGGCAGACCAACCCCAACAACGAGCGACACACGCCGTTTCCCGGCTGCTTCCGCTGCCATGATGGGAAGCACGTGAGCACGGATGAGTCGGGTAAGGCCATCGATACGATCGCCGTCAAATGCAATTTGTGTCATACCGTTCCCATCGTCAGTCGCGGCAGCGACCTGCTCGTAGAAGCGCCCGTCATCGTCGGGCCGATTCCGGACTCCCACTCCGATTTCCGCTGGACAGTGGAGCACCGCTCCATATCCCCGGCGCAACAGGCGGAGTGCTACGTCTGCCACGGGCAGGCCTTCTGCAATAACAAAGCGTGCCATAACCTCTCCCACCCGCCGGACATGCTGTTTACTCACGCGGATGAATACCGCAGGCGGGGGGATCAGGTTTGCTATACCTGTCATCAGAACATCCTGTGCAGCCGTTGCCACCCAGGAGGGATCGTCGAGAACCCGTAAGGACCGCCAGGGACGTCCGGTCCGGGGTTGAGCGATCGCCAGACAGAAGCGTCAGGAGCCGGCATCCGTTGAATCGCAAGCTGCAGATCGGCAGAAACGCATCATGGGGGATGTGGGGATCCATCATCGGGATCCTCCTTCTCCTGTTCTGCGTCTGGGCAAGCGGCGGGGGCGAGACCACCCCCGTCCACGCGGCCGCGCGCACTCCGACGCTTCTGCCGCCGGTGGGTCCCTCCCATCCCAAGCCCACGGACACGCCGACACCGACGCCCTCTTCCACAGCCACCAGTACGCCGACGCCCACGGAAACGCCGTCCCCCACACCGACGGAGACACCGACCGAGCCGCCGACACCAACCAGCACGCCGACAGAGACGCCCACGGATACGCCTACGGCGGCCCCACAACCGACGGACACGCCGACCGCATCGCCCACGCCGACGGACACACTGACTCCATCGCCGACGCCTACGCCGACGCTTTCGGCCCCGCCGACGCCGACTCCTACGCCGACCGAGACGTGGACGCCAACGCCTACGCCGACTTTCACACCGACACCGACGGCATCCACTCCGTTGACGCCCTCGTCGACGCCTAGCGATACGCCGACGCCTACGCCTTCGCCGACGCCTACCAGCACACCGGCGGATACCCCCACGCCCACGAGCACTCCCGCGGCGGGGGATACGCCATCGCCGACACCCAGCGCCACGCCAACGGCGACGCCCACGGTCACACCGACGCCGACGCCCAGCGCCACCCCAACGGCGACCCTGACCCCTACGCCGACCGAGACGTGGACGCCAACGCCTACGCCGACCTCCACGCCCACGCCTACATCGACGCCGTCGCCCACGCCGACGAACACACCCACGCCGTCCCCCACGCCCACGGAGACTCCGTCACCGACGCCCACGCCGGTGTTTGACATGGAGCTGATCGCGGCGGCCGACACCTATATCAGCGCCTACTCCCCGGGCTCCAACTATGGAGGCGACACCACCTTCCGCGTCCGCACCCAGGACGCCATGCACGCCCTCCTCTACTTCGACCTGAGCAGCCTCCCGCCCGGCTCCGTCATCCAGCAGGCGGAACTCCTCCTGTTCCAGGATAGCCGCACCAACCACAACGCCATCACCCTGGAAGCCTACGCCATGCTCCGCCCCTGGAACGAATACCAGGCCAACTGGAACCAGGCCCAATCCAACGACCCCTGGGGCCAGGCCGGCGCCAGCGCCCCAGACGTCGACCGCGCCAGCTCCCCCGTCGCTTCCGTCCAGATCAACCAACCCCAGGGCTTCGTCTCCATCAACATCCAACCCCTGGTCCAAAACTGGGTCGACCAACCCACCCAAAACCACGGCCTCCAACTGCGCGCCACCGGCAGCGGCAAGGTCGCCTACTACTTCGCCTCCCGCGAACACGCCAACCCAGACTACCAGCCCCGCCTGCGCCTGCGGTATACCATCGTGCCCACCCCGACACCTACGCCGACGCCGACCGCCACGTTTACGGCCACCTTCACGCCCGCGCCGACGGACACACCGACACCAACGCCAACGGATACACCTACCCTGACCATGACGCCGACGATGACACCCACGGCCACCATCACCACCACCGCCACCGTCTCGCCCACGCCCACGGCCAGCGTCTCCGTCACGCCTACCATGACGCCCACACCATCGCCCACGGCCACACCATCGCCAACACCCACCGTCACCCCCACCCCAACACCGGAGGTGACCGTCATACCGGGGCCGGCACCACCACCTCAGCCCACCCCCGGCCCGCCGGCACACAACAACAGCACACCCTATTCCTCCACGACCGACGCCTGCGCGGGGTGCCACCGCTTCCACACCGCGAGCGGTCCGGACCTTCGCCGCGCGTGGCCAGAGGAGGCGCTGTGCCTGAGCTGCCATGACGGCACAGGGGCCAGCACGAACATATACGCGCAATTCCAGCAGCCTTATCGACACCCCATCGACGCCACCACCCACGTCCATCAGGCGGGGGAGATCACGCCCGATCGCTTCAGCGGCGCCAATCGCCACGTGGAGTGCGAAGACTGCCACAACCCGCACGACTCGGCCGTCGGATCCCACGCGGAGGGGAGCAACTACGCCAGCGGCGTCCTCCAGGGCGTGCGGGGGATCCAGGTGAGCAACGGCCCCGGCGGAACCACGCCCACGTATAGCCTGGCTGATCCCATCACGTACGAGTACGAGCTCTGCTTTAAGTGCCACTCCTCGTGGAGCTCCGTGGGGACCGGCACGGACACCTCCGTGGAGTTCAACCCGAACAACTATGCCCACCACGCGGTGGAGGCGCCCGGCCGGAATCAACCAGGCACGGCCAATCCCTACTTCGCCCTGACGTTCACGTCCTCCTGGGGGCCGCGAAGCACGGTCCAATGCAGCGATTGCCATGGCGGGTCCGGAGCAAAAGGGCCGCACGGCTCCGATCGCCCCTGGATCCTGCGCCGCAACGAAACCGGCCAGGGCTCCTCGGAGGTCTTCTGCTACAATTGCCATCGCCGCGATGTCTACGGCGACGTGGATCTCAGAAAACCGCCTTACCGATCCTACAGCCGCTTCTCCCATCCCGGCCCCATGCCGCACACCCAGCTGTCCGGCTCCTGGGGGACCAACCCATGGGGGATCTGGTGCATGAACTGCCACGGAGGGGATACCCTGGGCGGCCTGCACGGGACCAACCGCGGCGTGGGGAAGTATGGGAGCACGCCGCTGGGCAAGAGGTTCATGAACGGGGCCTTCATAGAGGGATGGACAGCTGCGGCGGACGGGCAGAGAGGCACCTGCTGGGCCACGTGTCATCCGGGCCCCAAGCGCTACAGAGCGAACTATAACTACCCGCCATAACGCAGAACTCCCAGCCGCGCGCTCTGGACGCGGCCGGGAGCCAGCTCACCTTCACCAAGACTCCCCTCGGCAACCCCCTCGATGTTTCGCGCCCTCAATTGACCGCGCGAGGCGTGACCGACCTCGTGTGTCCCTTCTCCCGCCCTTAGGCCGTACCCCATTGGCATCAAGTTAAGCGTGCAGAAGCGTGGCCCCGCATCTCTGGGGTGGATCGGAGGGGCGGTAGCCCCTCCGAAGAACTCTATTTCCAGCCCCTCACCTGCCCCGTGGGGCCGGAGGCTACCGCCAAAGCCCCAACCAGGCAGGGAAAAAGCGAGAAAAAGAGTTTTTCTGCGGAGGGGCTTCCCCTCCGCGCCTCCCCTTTCAGGTGCGACCGCCCGTGGAGGGAGAAAAAGCGACAGGCCGGGGGCCTCGCCCATGCTGTTCAGCTGATGCGGACAGGACACGGCGGCGTCGTGCCCCCTAACCAAGACCCAGTTTGGAGAAGAGATCCCTGGGAGAGCGGCGGCCCCTCCGCCACCGCGGGGATGCAGGGTCACGTTTGCGTAATCCGCTGCTTACCTGCGGGCAGAAATGATCCATGAATCGCCCCTGCCTTGGCAACACCCATAAGGGAGAGCATCGAATTGTGAGTATCGCGTAAAATGTGAAATTGTTCATATTGACACCCCTTCCACTTTGAGCTAGAATGTTCATAGGTTTTATCTTTATCCCTGTGATTTCCTCGCGATGAATCCGGCAAGGGGCCGGCATCGCTCAAACGTCTGCAAGTCACCTTGGTCAGGATATTGTCATGGAGGAGGACCAGGAGGCCTGCCACAGCATCCTCTTCGCAACCGTCCGACATAGGGGAAAGGACGCCCCTTTGAAATCCAGGCCGGAGATCATGCACTCAGACATGTTCTCTCCTGGACAGCTCCTATGATGGGTTTCCCAACAACGACGGATTCGCCAACTCAATCTCAAAGCTCAATGGTGGAGGAACGGAGATGAACAAGATCGCCATCATAGCGGCTAGCCTCACACTGCTGCTATTCCTCGTCCTGATCGTCACCGGGTGTGCGCCCATCCTCACGCCTCCCGCGATGCCATCCCCCACACAGGTCACTTCCGCCGAATCCCCCGCGTCACCCCCGGCGGAAGAAGAGGCCGTGGCGGAGGAGAAAGTCGTCATAGAGGACGACGCCTGCACGGAGTGCCACCGAGAAGTGACGCCAGGGATCGTGCGAGACTACCAGCAGGGCAAGATGTACACGGCCGGCATCCAGTGCGCGAGCTGCCACGGCTCCAAGCACATGAGCGCCGAGGACGTGGCCCAGGTGAGGATCCCCACGCCTGACGTCTGCGGGGCCTGCCATCCGACCCAGGTCGCCCAGTTCAAGGAGGGCAAGCACGCCATCGCCTGGGCAGCCATGAACGCCATGCCCACCACTCACATGCAGCCCATGGCGCTGATCGAGGGGAAGAAAGGATGCGGCAGCTGCCATAAGATCGGCCTGAAGACGGAGGAGGAGATCCAGGCGATGCAAGAGGCCGGCGAGATCCACGGCGTGGCCTCATGTGACTCCTGCCATACGCGACACGCCTTCTCCGTCGCCGAGGCGCGTCAACCGGAAGCCTGTGCCACCTGCCATATGGGCTTCGACCATCCGCAGTGGGAGATGTGGCAGACCTCCAAGCACGGCGTGCGGTTCCTGCTCAAGCGCCAGGGGGTGCTGCCGGAGGATGCCGCCGCCCCGAGTTGCCAGGACTGCCACATGCAAGGCGGCGATCATGAGGTTCGCACGGCGTGGGGCTTCCTGGCGGTACGCCTGCCGCTACCCGAGGATCCCCAATGGGCGGATGATCGGGTGACGATCCTGAAGGCCCTGGGCGTGCTCGATCCGGAAGGGAATCCAACGGGGCGGCTCGACGTCGTCAAGGCCGCGGACGTGGCGCGCCTGACCGAGGAAGCCTGGCAGGCCGAGCGCCAGAAGATGCTGGCGACCTGTAGCGAGTGCCACTCTGAGCCCTTCGCGGAAGCTGAGCTGAAGAAGGGCGATGACATGATTCGCGAGGCCGACCGCCTTATGGCAGAGGCCATCCGAATCGTGGCCAAGCTTTACGAGGATGGTCTCCTGGAGCGGCCCGAGCACTTCGCATACGACTATCCGGACCTGCTGACGTTCTACGAGGTGAACCATCCCATCGAGCAGGAGCTCTTCAAGATGTTCCTGGAGTATCGGATGCGCACCTTCCAGGGAGCCTTCCACGCGAACCCGGAGTACACCTTCTGGTACGGCTGGGCGGAGATGAAGGCGAGCTTGACGGAGATCAGGGCAATGGCCGAGGAACTGCGCGAGAAGGCCGCCCAGTGATGAGGAGAGTGTGAGACCAGAAGGCCAAGCCGAGCGAAGAGTTCTCTCAGAGCGTGTCTAAGGAATTCCGCGGCTCCTATCACGGGGAGGCTCGGATCCCCTCCACGCCTCCCCCTACGAAGGATGCCGCGGTAAAGTGCCTCAGGCGCCTGACCGGCGCAAGCATTAGATGCGCTCTCAAGCAAAGGAGGAGGATAAGATGAGAAGATGGTTCGTTGCGGCATTTGGCCTGCTGCTCATCGGTATACTCGTGGTCGGGTGTGCCCAGGAGGCCACGCCGACAGCGGCGCCTCCCACACCAACGCCCATTCCACCTACACCAACTCCTGTGCCGCCTACACCGACGCCGGTACCCCCCACACCAACGCCGATACCTCCAACGCCGACGCCGGTACCGCCGACGCCAACGCCAGTGGCGGCGAAGCCTTTCACCGCCACATTGGAGATACTGGCCATCGCCCCGGTACAGGGGATCACGGTCCCCATCGCCGACACAGGGGAAACCATGGCGCTCTTCACCACCGGGCTCAAGGTGGTCCCTCCCGGGGTACCCCAATACCTACACGCGGGCGCGGTCGGCCTGGCTGAGGGGACGAGCATCGCCTCCTATGAGTGGACACTAGCCGCTCCAGAAGGGTCAACGGCCTCGCTGGAGGAGGTGGCCGCCGACGCGGAGAAAGGGATCCCGGAAGGTAGCGCCGTCTTTATCCCCGATCAAGAGGGAACCTATGTGATCACGGTGACGGTGACGGATAGCGCAGGGAACGTAAGCGCTCCGGCCGAGATCACCATGCAAGCGGCTACCTATGTGGGAGTCGGCGGTATGGATGGGGAGAAGGCTTCGCCGCCGCAGTGTCGAGTCTGTCACGCTGACCAAACGGCCGCGTGGGAAAAGACGGGGCATGCGACCTTCTTCCAGCGGAGCCTGGACGAGAACCCCACCGGGTTCTACGGACCCCGGTGCATCTCCTGCCACACCGTCGGATACTATCCGGCAGCGACAGCAGAGACTGGAGGCTTCGCGGATGTGGCACAAAAGCTGGGCTGGACCTTCCCCGAGGAGATCGGCGTAGAAGGCACCTACGACGCCCTGCCGCCGGAGTTAAAGAATCTGGCCAACATCCAGTGCGAAAATTGTCACGGCCCCGGCAGCGCCCACAACGGGGATGAGGCCAAGATCGACAGCAGCCTGAGCGCGGGCGTCTGTGACCAATGCCATAACGACGGCCATTACCACGTCAAAGGCGATCAATTGGTCAACGCCAAGCACGCGCAGGCAGGCACGCTGGGTCCTCCCAACGGAAGGGCGCCGTGCGCGCGATGCCACTCACCGGGCGGGTTCGTGGACTTCATCAACGATGTACCTGAGGAGAAACGCCGCGCGGAGGTGGGCGCGATCGAATGTGCAACCTGCCATGACCCCCATGGGAATGGGAACCCCTGGCAATTGCGCGTCGTAGACGCCGTGAAGGGCGCCCCCATCGAGATCACCGACGCGGGGCTGTCCGCCATCTGCATGGAATGCCACAACGCCCGAGTGACGGCGGAGGAAGTCTTGGCGGAAAAGCCACACTTCCCGCACTACAGCGCGGCCGCGGAAGCCATCATGGGGCAGGGCGGTTACGATTTCGGCGAGGAGCTCCCGAACTCACCGCACGGGAAGATCATCGGCGTAGCGGCCACCCCAGATCAGTTCGGCGGTTACAAGCCAGGTCCATGTGTGGCCTGCCATATGGCGGAGACGCCGGGAGGGAATCGTAACACAGAGGAATCCCTGCAGGTGCCCGGCCACAACCTGGTCGGCGCTCACAGCTTCAACATGGTCAGCCCCGACGGCACCTTCGAACATGTGGCCGTCTGCCAAACCTGTCACGCGGGCATAGAGACCTTCAACTTCCCGGCTGAGGCCGATTACGACGGAGACGGCGCTGTGGAAGGTGTGCAGGATGAGATCAAGGGGTTGCTGGATCTGCTGAAGGAGGCGATCGTCGCCAGCGGCATCCCTGCTCTGGACCACTACCCCTACTTCAAGCTACCCGACGAGGCGACGGAGGAGCAGAAGGCGGCTATCTACAACTATCGCTTCGTCATCGGTGTCGTGCCCGAGGGAGAAGGGCGCGCGGCAGCAGCTCATAACTTTAAGCGCTCCGTGGCCTTGCTGCAGCTCTCGTATCGAAAGCTGACGGGCCAGGATGTGCCCAACGCCACGCTACTGATCGACTAACCCAAGACCGGCGAGTTCCCACTGCGGGCTCAACGCCCGCAGTGGGTTCGCAGTTGACCGGGGGGGCTCCAATCGCATCAGAAAGGAGGGAGAATCAGACATGAGGAGACGATGGAGAACGGTGTTGTTCGTAGGCAGTCTCCTGGTACTGGCGCTGGTGCTAGCTGCATGCGCTGCCCAGGCCGGGCCGCCCGGACCGGAAGGACCGCCCGGGCCACAGGGTCCCGCCGGGCCACAGGGGCCGCCCGGGCCAGAAGGGCCTCCAGGTCCACAGGGGCCGCAGGGACCACCAGGGCCTCCGGGACCATCGGGCGCGGAATATGTGGGGGCCGAAACGTGTGGTACCTGCCATCAGGAGATCTATGAGAAGTTCATGCGCTCCGGGCATGCCTGGAAGCTGAACCCCGTGGTGAACGGCCAGCCGCCCGACTATCCGTTTACCGAGGTGCCCAACCCGCCGGAGGGCTACACGTGGGATGACATCTCCTATGTCATCGGCGGCTACAACTGGAAGGCGCGCTTCATCGACAAGGAAGGCTACATCATCACCGGCGATGAAAACGCGACCACCCAGTACAACTTCGCCAATCCCATCGTGGGCAAGGAAGCCGGCTGGGTTGCCTATCACCCCGGGGAGGAGAAGCCGTACAACTGCGGCCCCTGCCACACCACCGGGTATAAGCCTGAGGGCCACCAGGATGACATGCCCGGCATCGTAGGCACGTGGGCCGAGCCTGGCATCAAGTGCGAGGAATGCCACGGCCCAGGCAGCCTCCACGCGGCCAATCCGTATGGCGTGCGCCTGGAAGTGGATCGGGATTCCGAACAGTGTGGCGAGTGCCACCTGCGCGGCGATCCGACGGCTGTAGACGCCAAGGGCGGATTCATCAAGCACCACGAGCAGTACGAAGAGCTGCTTCAGAGCAAGCACATCGCCCTGGACTGCGTCGTGTGCCATGATCCGCATGAGGGCGTCGTGCAGCTGCGCAAGGCAGGCGAGCCGACGACGCGAATCCAGTGCGAGAACTGCCACTTCAAGGAGGCCAAGAACCAAAGCGATGTGCACAAGGCCATGAAAGTGGAGTGCGTCGATTGCCACATGCCGCGTATCGTAAAGAGCGCATGGGGCGACCCGGATAAGTTCACCGGGGACATCCGCACTCACATGATGGCCATCGACCCGGAGCAGGTGAACCAGTTCACCGAGGACGGCAAGCTGGCCTTGTCGCAGATCTCGCTGGACTTCGCCTGCCGACATTGCCACGTGGAGGGCGGACAGGCAACTCCCAAGACGGATGAGCAACTACGTGAGCGAGCCATCGGCTATCACGAGGGGCCGTAACCCTCATCCGTAGCACAAGGGGCCTCTCCCGCATAGGGGGAGGCCCTTTTCGTATCCGCCTCCTCTCCACACCAGCTCCCGTCCGTCCCTTTGTGTAAAATCCCACAGCGCCCTACCGATTCAGCATTTTCATATCACTTCTGGTATAATGTGACACAGTGATCAGGTGCACAAATGCCCCTGTCTTACAAGCTTCTACCTCAACACACCGCACCTGTGATCACACGATGTAAGATCTCGGCCGAGGACGGATCTCCGACTATCCGATGTCTGAGAATGCGTCTGAAAAACACACCACGAAGGGCATGAAAAGGAGCATATCGAGGCCGCTTCTTACAATTAGCGTCCTAGAATTCACCATCGCCGGAGTATTTGTCGATCAGTAGAGGTACGACGCCGCCGTGTTCCTACCCAAAATCAGGAGCTTTGGTATCTTTGAGGCTTATCAACAGCTTAGGCGGTATCTCTTAGACATACTCTGAGATGTTAAGCTTTGAACATATGACGTGCCCCATTTCACATATAAGTATTCAAATGATACAATGAGCCCATCTGGCATGTAAGGAACATTCATCGGCCAGGCGTCCGAGGGCGTCCCTCAACCGTACGCCCCACAGGGGAAGACGTGGAGGGATCCCCTCCACGGGAGCCCCTCTCTCCTGGCCTGTATCCGTCTTTCTCGGCCTTTTCCACAAGGATCTGGGCTGAGGCCGGGCAGATCAGAGGCGATCGATATCCGATCCACCGCATCCCTGGGGAGGAGGCATGCTCGTAAATCCTTGGCGGCGACGATGCAAATACGCAGCGATTCTCTTGCTGGCCCTGATGCTACTGACCCCCTTCACCATCGATGCTGCGGGGCAAGGGGGCGATGAGAACGCGGTCTGCCTGGGCTGCCACAGCAACCCAAGCCTCGAGATGGAGCTGCCCAGCGGCGAGAAGCTATCCCTGTACGTGGACCCGGAAGTGTTCGGATCCTCCGTCCACGGCCGACTGAAGCAGAAATGCACGGCCTGTCATGAGAACATCTCCGGATATCCCCATCCACCGCTGTTCGCCGTAGACCGCCGGGACCTGTCCATAGGGCTCTACACCGTCTGCCGGCAGTGCCATGAAAAGCAATATCGTGACACCCTGGATAGCGTCCACGCCCGCCTGCTGGCCGGTGGGGACCGAAACGCTCCCGTCTGCACTGACTGCCACGGGTATCACGATGTCACCCCGCCCGACGAGCCACGCTCCAAGATCGCTCAGACATGCTCAAAATGCCACTCCATCATTTACAACCAATACAAGGAGAGCGTCCACGGCGCAGCGCTCATGGAGGAGAGGAATCCGGACGTGCCAACATGCGTGGATTGCCACGGAGTGCATCACATGGACGACCCACGCACGGCGGAGTTTCGTCTCAAGTCGCCGCAGATCTGCGCGAACTGCCATACCGACCCTGAGCGCATGGACAAATACGGGATCTCCACCGATGTCTTGGATACCTACGTCGCCGATTTCCATGGCACCACGGTAGAGCTGTTCGTCAAACAAGCGCCCGATCATCCGACGAACAAAGCCGTCTGCTACGATTGCCACGGGATCCACGACATCAAGAAGGTGACGGATCCGGAAGCTACCGTCGTGAAAGAGAACCTGCTGCGCACGTGTCGGCAATGCCATCCCGACGCGACAGCGAACTTCCCGACAGCCTGGGTAGGACACTATCGCGCCAGCCCTGATCGATATCCGCTGGTCTACTACGTAAACCTCTTCTACAACATCCTCATTCCCTCGCTGATCGGGTTCTTTCTCATCTACATCCTGCTCGATGCGACCCACCGCATCCTGAAGCGATTCGCACGAAGAGGGGCTTAGGTATGGAGCACAGAGAGCAACGGACGTACCAGCGATTCACAGCGACGCAGCGGATAGAGCACTTTGTGCTCATGCTCTCCTTCACCGCGCTGGCGATCACGGGCCTCCCACAGAAGTACGTGGGACACAATTGGGCGGAGACGATGATCGGATGGATGGGCGGCATCGAGACGGTTCGCCAGATCCATCACGCGGCCGCCGTCGTGCTGCTGTTGGGCAGCATCTTCCACGTCGTGGCGATCGGCTATCGGCTCTTCGTCCTCCGGGTGCCCCCCGCCATCCTGCCCCACCCCAGGGATCTGTTGGACATGATCGATGAGTTTCGCTATCTCCTGGGGCTGGCCAAGAAACCGCCCCCCATGGATCGCTACACCTACCACGAAAAGCTCGAATACTGGGGTGTGGTGTGGGGAACCCTCATCATGGCCATCACCGGTTTCATGATGTGGAATCCCATCACCACCACACGCTTCCTACCTGGGGAGGTCATCCCGGCAGCCAAGGCGGCTCATGGCGGCGAGGCGATCCTGGCCGTCTTGACGATCCTCACATGGCACACATACCACGCCCACATCAAGCACTTCAACAAGAGCATCTTCACCGGCAAGCTGACCGAGGAGGAGATGGAGGAAGAGCATCCTCTGGAGCTGGAGCGCATCAAAGCGGGCCAGGTGCCTACCCCTCCCGATGAGGAGACGCGACGGCGCCGCGAGCATCTGTACATCCCGGTCGCCGGCATCATGTCGGCGGTGCTCCTCTTCGGCCTCTATGAGTTCGTCACCTTCGAGGAGACGGCCATCACCACCCTGCCGCGACGCGTGACGGTGGTAGCCTATGCGCCGGCGACGCCAACCCCCACCGCCACGCCGACCGCGACCGCCACGCCTACACCGATGCCGAAGCCAACGTTCACTCCCACCTCCTTCCCGGTGCTCCCCGGGGTGCCTATCCCGCACGTCTTAACCCAACGGGAGAACTGCGTGCTATGCCACGGCCAGGGGGCCATGAAGCCATTCCCTACAGACCACGCGGGCCGGGGGAATGAGACGTGTCTGAAGTGCCATCCATTGACGGGGAACGAGCGCGTGTTGCCCACGACGCAACCTGCCTCGGTGCCCAGCTTTCAGACAGCGGTCCTCCCGATCCTCCAGGCCAAATGCGTCGTATGCCACGGCGGGATCGCCGGCCTTCACATGACCACCTATGAGGGCCTTATGCAGGGAAGCGAACACGGCCCCGTGATCGTGCCCGGGCAGCCGGACAAAAGCCTGTTGGTGCAAAAGATGCTGAGCGAGCACCCGACACTGCTGACCGAAGAAGAGCTAGCCATCGTACGAGCCTGGATCGAGGCCGGCGCGCCGAACAACTAGCCGCCCTCGCACGGGACTCGACGACCACTTGCAGTGTTTGCTTTCCTATCAAACCAACGTAAACGAGGGAGAAAAGTGGGGCAAGCCTTCGCGTGGTTAAAATCGCATCGCGGATATCTGTACTTATTTAGCAGCATCGCCGCTATCGTGCTCGGTTCACTGGTATTCGCCGGCGGGGTCACGGTCTGGGAGTACACGAACAGCTCCCAATTCTGTGGCACCACATGCCATGCTATGCCGCCGGAGTATAAGGCCTATCAGATCTCGCCCCACGCACGCGTCCCCTGCGTGGACTGCCACCTGGGGGTGGAAAGCGTGCTGACCACGGTCCCGCGCAAGGTCAAGGAGATTCGGCATGTCATCTTCGCGCTGACGAAGAACTACGAGACGCCCATTTATGTAAAGAGCTTGCGACCCGCCCGATATACCTGTGAGAAATGCCATAACCCGGAGAAGTTCTCCGATGACAGCCTGCGAGTCATTCGGCGGTACGACACCGACGAACAAAATAGTGAGACACGCATCTACCTCGTGATGAAAACGGGCGGCGGCAGCAAACGAGAGGGCCTGGGGAGAGGCATCCACTGGCACATCGAAAACGAGGTGTACTACATCGCCACGGATGAGCTGAGACAGAAGATCCCCTACGTGCGCCAGGTGGACGATAACGGCGAAGTCACCGAGTACTTCGATGTCTCCGTTGAGCTCCCGCCCGATTTCGTGGAGCAGAACAGCGAAAAGCTGCATCGCATGGATTGTATCGACTGCCACAACCGCATCTCGCACAAATTCCGGTCCCCTGAGCGAGCGCTGGACTGGGCGCTATCCCGCCGCCAGATCGACCGCACCATCCCCTACATCAAGCGGAAGGGGGTGGAAGTGCTCAGCGAGCCGTACGCCAACCACGACGAGGCGACGGCCGCCATTCAACGGTTGGAGGACTGGTATCGCACCAATTACCCGAAGTGGTACAACAACCCCAAAAACCAGGAGAAGCTGAGGCAGGCCATTGCCGAGTTGAAGCGCATCTACGAGGAGACCGTCTTCCCCGAGATGGACGTGGGATGGGAAACCCATCCGGATAATGTCGGGCACACGGATTTCCCCGGCTGCTTCCGCTGCCACGATGGCAAACATATCAGCGACAAGCAGACGGCCATCCGGCTGGAGTGCAACATCTGCCACTCGATCCCACAGGTGGCAAGACCGGGGGATCCGCCTCCCAAGATCCCGGTGGAGCGATCCGACGAGCCAAAGTCCCATCAGGATACGCAATGGCTGGCCCGGCACCGCTTCGAGTTCAACGAGACATGTGCCAACTGCCATGACATCGCGAACCCCGGGGGCGCGGATAACTCCAGCTTCTGCTCCAACAGCGCATGCCACGGCATAAAGTGGAAGTACGTAGGGTTGGACGCGCCGGCCCTCCGCGCCCTGCTGGAGCCCTTACGAGAGTCCGGGACCACCGGTGTGCCGCGGGAGATCCCGCATCTGGTGGAGCCACGCACCAACTGCGAGATCTGCCACGGGTTGGGCAAGGTGCGGCCATATCCACAGAGCCACACAGGCTTCGACCAGACCATGTGCGTGAACTGCCACGCGTTGAAGCAGGGGCCAGGAGCTCCGGGACCCTCGCCGACGCCCACGCGAGAGGCCCGGCAGGGGATCCCGATCATCCCGCACACACTGGAAGGGCGAGAGGACTGCACCCTCTGCCACGCCGTGGAGCATTCGATCATGCCGGCGCCAGCCGATCACGAGGGACGCACGCCGGATACGTGCTCCGCATGCCATAAGGCTGAGGGGGCCGAGACGCCCACGCCCGAGGGCCAGGAGCCGGCACCCAAACCCACGCCAACAGCCCCCAAGGCGGCCGGCGCGCCGCTGAGCATCCCGCACCCGGTGGAAGGGCGGGAGGATTGCCTCCTCTGCCACGCCATAGATAGCTCCTTGAAGCCCGCACCGGCCGACCACGAGGGCCGCTCCGCCGACACCTGCCAGATGTGCCACAAGGCCGAAGAGGCTGAGGAGGCCGAGGAGGCTCCCACACCTACCCCGGCAGCGCCCGAGGCAACCCGTGCGCCGCTGAGCATCCCGCATCCGGTGGAGGGGCGGGAGGATTGCCTCCTTTGCCACGCCACAGACAGCGCCCTGAAACCCGCACCGGCCGACCACGAGGGCCGCTCGGCTGATACCTGCCAGATGTGCCACAAGGCCGAAGAGGCTGAGGAGGCCCCCACACCAACGAGCCAGGAAGAGACGCCCGGGACGATCGGCGCGCCGCTGAGCATCCCGCACCCGGTGGAGGGACGGGAGGATTGCCTCCTCTGCCACGCCATAGATAGCGCCCTGAAGCCCGCACCGGCCGACCACGAGGGCCGCTCGGCCGACACCTGCCAGATGTGCCATCAACCGGGCGAGACCTCTTCCGAGGGGAACGAGACGCCCGCCGCGATGCTCACCGTGCCGCCTGACATGCCATGCCAGGCGTGTCACAAGATAGGCGAGGAAGAGTAACGACCTACAGCAAAGCGATGAAAGGCATACACGAGGCGGGGCCTTGAGAGCCCCGCCTTTGTGTTCGGCGACCGGGCATCCACATCCCCCGGCCAGCCAGGCGAGGTTCCCCCCAAAGGCATGGCCAGGCACAGGCAAGGTGAATTCGCCCCGATCGCCGGAGCCGCAGCGCTTGTTGATCATTCCCTCCCCCTATGCTACACTACGGATGTGGATCCCGAAGATGTCTGGGGAGAAAGACACCATGTCAAGTCCTGAAATACGTTTACAACAAAAAGGGGGGAAAAGGGGGCGAATCATCAGGAATCCTCCTGCGGACCAGGCACCCACACGAC
>JAADGJ010000010.1 GCA_013152435.1 Chloroflexota bacterium
TGGAAGCCTCTTCAGAGCCCTCTCTGGACGTCAGAAAGCTCCCTGCATACGCAAGGAGCCGGTTCAAAACGCCAAAGTCCAGGGAGGGGCGGAGCCCCTCCGGGCCTCCCCATAGCAGGGGTAACGGCATTTCTCAGACACACTCTGAGGGGGTCTCTCTGCCTATGGGCAGGGGCGAGGAGGTATGGAGGGGATCTCCCTCCGGGGAATCATCGCACGGTCGACGCGTTGACAGTTTGGGGGTTTTCGTTTAGAATAGGCATGTTCAGCCGCCAGTCTTCGGCTTGTGGGCAAGCCTGGGACTTAGGCGGCTGGCTTTGGGATGGGGAGTTGCCGCTTTGGGTGAGGCGGAACCCCTGGACGAACGCAAGAATCGCTGCGCGGCGGGCGTCGAAGAGCCTCTCTGTGGGCCCGTGATGCCTTGGTATCGAATCGTGGCGGGAGAGCGCTAAGGAGGATCGATGGCAAAGTATAAGGTTGAGCAGTTGCGTAACGTTGCCCTGTTAGGCCACGGCAGCTCGGGCAAGACCTCGTTGTCAGAGGCGTTGCTCTACGATAGTGGTGGCATCTCTCGCATGGGCCGGGTGGAGAATGGCTCTACTGTGTCCGATTGGGACCCGGAGGAGCAGCGGCGGGGCTTTTCCGTGAACGCCTCCATCATCCCGTGTGAGTGGCAGGGGTATAAGCTGAACATCCTGGATACCCCGGGCTATATGGACTTCATTGGCGAGGTGATCAGCGCCGTGCGTGTGGCGGACGCCGCGATCGTCGTGCTGGACGCGGTGTCGGGCGTGGAGGTGGGGACCGAGGCCGTGTGGGCTCATGCGGATGGGCGCAAGCTGCCTCGGTTCGCCTTTATCAACAAGATGGATCGGGAGAACGCGTCCTTTGAGGGGGCGATCGCCCAATTGCGTGATGCGTTCCCCGGAAATTTCGTGCCGTTGCAGCTCCCCATTGGGGCGGAGGCCAACTTCCAGGGGATCGTGGACCTGGTGGAGCAGAAGGCCTATATCGGGGATAGCGGCGAGCCCTCGGATGTGCCGGCCGAGATGGCCGACGCGGTCGAGGAGGCTCGGGTTCAGCTGATCGAGGCGGCAGCCGAGAGCGATGATGATCTGATCATGAAGTACCTGGAAGGGGAGGAACTGACGCCCGATGAGATCCGGCGCGGCCTCAGCATCGGCGTGCGAGATGGCAGCGTGATCCCGGTGCTCTGCGGTTCCGCCACGAAGAACGTAGGCGTGCATGCCCTGCTGAAGGCGATCGTCGACTTCCTCCCGTCGCCTCTGGAGGCTCCGAAGGAGACGGCCAAGATCCTGGGGAGCGAGGAAGAGGTGGAGCTGACCCCGGATCCGGCTGGCCCGTTGGCCGCGCTGGCCTTTAAGACGGTGGCCGACCCCTATGTGGGCAAACTGACGTATTTCCGGGTGATGTCGGGCACGCTGAAGTCGGACAGCCGGGTGTATAATTCCCGCACTCAGCAGGAGGAGCGTATCGGTCAGCTCTTCACGGTGCGGGGCAAGGAGCAGATCAACGTCGACGAGGTCATCGCCGGTGATTTGGGCGCGGTGGCCAAGCTGTCCCACACGCTGACCGGGGATACGCTGTGCGATCAGGGAACGCCCTTGATTTTGGAGGGTATGACCTTCCCCCATCCGCTGTATGAGGTGGCCGTCTCGCCCAAGACCAAGGCGGACTCGGCCAAGATGGGGCCTGCGCTCACACGGCTGTGCGAGGAGGATCCGACGTTGCAGTGGCGGCAGGAGTCGGCTACCCGGGAGACCATTCTGGCCGGCCTGGGTGAGGCGCACATCGATGTCGCCGTGCGGCGTCTGGAGTCCAAGTTCGGTGTGGGTGTGGAGACCAGCATCCCCAAGGTCCCGTATCGGGAGACCATCTCCCGGGTGGCTTCGGCGCAGTACCGGCACAAGAAGCAGACCGGTGGTGCCGGGCAGTTCGCCGAGGTGCACCTGCGGGTCGAGCCGCTGGAGCGAGGGGCCGGCTTCGAGTACGTCAATGAGGTCTTCGGTGGCGCGATCTCCAGCTCCTTCATCCCGTCGATTGAGAAGGGGATCCGCCAGGTCATGGAGCAGGGTGTGATCGCCGGCTATCCGGTGGTGGACATCAAGGCCGCCGTGTATGACGGCAAGGAACATCCGGTGGATTCCAAGGATATCGCGTTCCAGATCGCCGGGCGAGAGGTGTTCAAACTGGCGGTGCAGCAGGCCGGCCCGATCTTGCTCGAGCCCATCATGAACGTCACCATCACCGTGCCGGAGCAGTACATGGGGGACGTGCTGGGAGATCTGAACACTAAGCGAGCCCGTGTGCAGGGGATGGAGCAGGTGCGTGGGAAGAGCATCATTCGGGCGCAGGTACCGCTGGCCGAGATGCAGCGCTATGGGACGGATCTGCGGTCCCTGACGCAGGGGCGTGGCATCTATACAATGGAGTTCTCACACTACGAGCCCGTCCCCAGCCATATCGCGGAGCGTATCATCGCTGAGGCGAAGCAGGGCAGCAATTCGGACAAATGAACCGCGGGCAGATAGCCCATTTGTGTTGGAGGCCACGGGCAAAGGCGCCCGTGGCCTTTTTCATGGAATGGATTCCCCGCGTCGCTGATGGGCCAGTGCCTCTTGGAGATATCCGATGGCTTCCCTATATGTGTCTTGTGCCTCTCGGGCCAGGCGGAGGAAGCCTTTGTTGACCTGTCCATCCGTGGCCAGGAAGGCCAGCGCGCCCAGGTAGGTGCGCCAACGTGTGTAGCTTCCCTTCAACGTCCCGTCGGGCGCATACATCAGCAGCGGGTGCTCATCACTGGCGATGATGAAGAACCCTGGCAAATCAAAGTGGGTCACGTCCAACGCGGCCCGGAGGCGTCCTTGGGGGGTGTCCGCGTAGCGCTCTGGCGCGCTGCGCACCAATGCATCCAGATCGAACTCCAAATCCTCCAGGAGCGATGGATAGACGGCCACTCCCCAACGGCGGACCATCTGCACGCATCCATTGTAGCCGACGGGCACCGGCGCACAGAGGTCAGCCAGGCCCTCCGGTAGCTGTACGATCACCTGGTGCTGTGCCAGGCTGCCTTGTTCGTCTACAGACCAGTAGATTACCTCCCAATCCTCCGTGGGGTACAGGCCCGGCAGGTTGTTTAGGATTCGATCCTGTTCCGTTGCGCTACTACGTCTTACCGTGTTCCCCGGACGGCGTCGCATCGTTTCCCTCTCTCAGAGCACGTCTGAGAAATCCCGTTGCCCCTGCCATGAGGGCCGCAGGGGCGAAGCTCCTCCGGAAGAATCCCTCTCGGAACGCTCTTGCATACCGTATTCCCTAATCCTCTTACCTTAGCGGACATACTCATTATAGCACAATCAAGCTTGGCCGGTCAGGAAAAACCTTATCCTGGCGAAAGAGGGTGTTCTGGGTCATTGACTTTTCTTTTCCCGTATGGTAGAGTGCTTGTGAAAATATTCTCCGATTGAGGGGTGCTGACGTGGGTGCCTCTCAATGGGGCTGATGTGGGTCCCCTGGCATTCGCTCCTCTGAGCACTGCATCTCGGCTCCTGGCTCAGAGCGAAGGCCACTACCTTCTCGTAAAACCTCGAGGTTTTACTTTCCCTTTCTGGGATCATGGGGTGCTGCTGGGTGGCACCCGAACCAATAGTGATTCGCTTGTGGGCTTCGAGCCCAAAGAAGGAGGGCGATGTCTGGATGGCGCTCTCGTGCTCTCTAGTTTCTTCTAGGAGGTCCCTATGGCTGGATCTGCGACTCCTGCGCGGGTGGCCACCTTCCTGGAGGAGGTGATTGCCGCCACTCCGGGTGATCCGCACCTGGAGTTATGTCTGCAATGTGGCACATGTGGGGGGTCCTGTCCTTCCGGCCCGGATATGGATCATACGCCGCGTCAGTTGTTTGCGATGATCGCTGCCGGCTTGAAGGATGAAGTCCTGCGCAGCAACACCCCGTGGTATTGCGTCTCCTGCTATTACTGTGTAGCCCGCTGTCCCCAGGAAGTCCATATCACCGACGTCATGTATACCCTCAAGCAGATGGCGATTCGGGAGGGGTTGTACCGGGAATCCAGCGCCGCCGAAGTGCCGGAGTTTTCCGAGACCTTTATCGATCTTGTGGAGAACTATGGCCGTAGCTTCGAGCTGGGATTGGCGACCCGGTATACGTTGCGACACCATCCTCTGAATGTCGTCAAGATGGCTCCTATGGGGTTGGAGTTGCTGCGGAAGGGGCGCATGGACTTGACCCCCAAACGGATCAAGGGACTCGATCAATTGCAAGCGATTCTGGCGAAGGCCAGGGAGCTGGGAGGTGCGGCATGAAGTACAGCTACTATCCGGGGTGCTCCCTGGAGCGTAACGCGATCGCGTATCACCGGTCGGCGATGGCGGTTGCAGCCCCGCTGGGCATAGAGTTGGCCGAGATCCAGGATTGGAATTGTTGTGGCGCCACGGAGTATTTCAGCGTGGATTTGCTCCCCGCCTACTCCCTGGTGGCGCGCAATCTGGCGTTGGCGGCCCAGCAGGCGAATGGCGATCAGGTGGTGGCGCCGTGCAGCGCCTGCTTTCTTAACCTGAGCAAGACGGACCGTTACATGGCCGACTCGCCCGAGCTGGCGAGAAAGATCAATACGGCCTTGGCCGCCGGTGGGCTTCACTATGATCCCGGGACCGTGCGAGTGCGTCACCTGTTGGATGTCATCGTCAATGACATCGGGTATGACGCGGTGGCGGCCAAGGTGACCAAGCCGCTGCACGGCTTGCAGGTGGCGCCCTACTATGGCTGCCTGATCGTGCGGCCTGGCTATCAGGGCGTATTCGATGATCCCGAGTATCCCACCTCGCTGGATAAGCTGATGCGCACGTTGGGCGCCAAGGTCGTGGACTTCCCTCTGAAGACCCACTGCTGCGGCGGGCATATGACCCAGATCAGCCAGCCGACGGCTTACGAGCTGATCCGGCGGTTGCTCAAGAACGCCGCCGATTACGATGCGGATGTGATCGTGACGCTGTGCCCCATGTGCCAGCTGAACCTGGACGCCTTCCAGGGCGAGGTCAACAAGTACTTTAAGACGGACTATCACATCCCCGTGCTCTATTTCACCCAATTGATGGGCTTGGCTTTCGGCATCTCGGCCAAGGAGTTGGGAATCGGCAAGGAGTTCGTGGATGCCCGACCGGCGCTCTCCAAGATCGGCGTAGAGGCTCCGGAGCCGGAGGCCCCCAGGCGTCGACGACGGGGAAAGAAGGAGCTCCCCATGCCGAGCATGCCGGAGGAGGAGTGAGCGATGAGCGAAGCGCGCGTTGGCGTCTACATCTGTCACTGTGGAACCAATATCGCCGGGACGGTGGATGTGGAAGAGGTGGCCCGGTGGGCCGGCGAGCAGCCCCACGTAGTCGTGGCCCGGGATTACAAGTTCATGTGCTCCAGCCTGGGGCAGGATCTCATCGAGCAGGATATCAAGGAGCAGGGATTGACCCGGGTGGTGGTGGCCGCCTGTTCGCCCCACATGCACGAGAAGACCTTCCGGGGCGCCTGCGAGCGAGCGGGGTTGAACCCCTTCCTCTTCGAGATGGCCAACATCCGTGAGCAGGATTCATGGGCGACCAGCGACCGTGAGGCGGCAACCCACAAGGCCAAGGCCCTGGTCAAAGGAGCCATCGAGCGGGTCGTCTATAATCAGCCGTTGGAGCCGCTGGAGGTGGAGATCAAGCCCGGCACCCTGATCGTGGGAGGGGGGATCGCCGGGATCACGGCGGCGCTGGAGCTGGCCAACGCGGGGTACCCCGTGTACCTGGTGGAACGAGAGCCGTCCATCGGCGGGCATATGGCGCAGCTGGACAAGACCTTCCCCACGTTGGATTGCTCGGCCTGTATCCTGACGCCCAAGATGGTGGAGGCCGGGCAGCACCCGAACATCACGCTGTTAAGCTACAGCGAGGTGGAGAAGGTCGATGGCTACCTGGGCAACTTCACCGTGACGGTTCGGAAGAAGGCCCGCTATGTGAAGGAGGACCTTTGCACCGGCTGCGGAGAATGTGAGAACCGATGCCCCAAGCGGGTGGTCGACGAGGTCTTCGAGGCGGGGCTGGGCTATCGCAAGGCCATCTACCGTCCGTTCCCGCAGGCGGTGCCCAAGTACCCGGTCATCGACAAGGAGAACTGCCTCTGGTTCCAGATCGGTAAGTGCCGCGTGTGCGAGCGCTTCTGCCCCACGGGTGCTATCGACTATGAGCAAGAGGACGAGATCCTGGAGCTGGAGGTGGGGAACATCATCCTGGCGACGGGGTACGATCTCTTTGATCCACGGCGGATCCCGCAATATGGCTATGGCCGGCTGGCCAACGTGTTCACCAGCCTGGAGTTCGAGCGGATGGTGAACGCGGCGGGCCCCACGGGTGGTCAGATCGTGCTGCGGGATGGGGAGACCAGGCCCAAGAGCGTCGCCATCATCCATTGTGTCGGCTCCCGAGATAAGAATTACAACGAGTACTGCTCCAAGGTCTGCTGCATGTACTCGCTGAAGTTCGCCCACCTGGTGCATGAGCGCCTGCCGGATGCGGAGGTGTACAACTTTTACATCGATATTCGCACTCCCGGCAAGGGATATGAGGAGTTCTATCACCGGCTTCTGGAGGAGGGCACCCACTTCATCCGGGGCCGGGTGGCGGAGGTCACCGATGCGGCGCGCATGCCCGGCGAGGAGGGCAAGATCATCGTCCAGGTGGAGGATACGCTGATCGGGAAGCAGCGGCGCATCCCGGTGGACATGGTGATCCTGAGCGCCGGGTTGGAGGCGCGCCACGATTCCAAGGAGGTGGCGCAGCTGTTTGGGTTGGGATGCGACTTCAACGGCTTCTTCGTGGAGCGACATCCCAAACTGGACCCGGTGGCGACGATGACGGAGGGTGTGCTCATCGCCGGCGCGTGCCAGGGGCCCAAGGATATCCCGGATACGGTGGCGCAGGGGGCTGCGGCTGCGGCCCGGGTGGCGAGCCTGATCAGCCAGCGAGTGGTGGAGATGGAGCCCATCCGTGCGCATATCGACGAGGATCGGTGCTCCGGATGCCGGATCTGCAACGAGCTGTGTCCGTACAGCGCCATCGTGTTCCACGAGGACCGACAGGTCTCGGAGGTGATCACGGCGTTGTGCCAGGGGTGTGGCGCGTGTGTGGCCGCGTGCCCCAGCGAGGCTATCGCTGGCGCGCACTTCACCCGGGAACAGCTGATGTCCCAGATCGAGGGCATCCTGTGGGATGTGCGATCGCTGGCCGGACGGGAATCGGAGAAGGAGGCGGTGTCGGCGTGAGATCGACATCCCCCTTAATGGCTCGCGTGATTGAGGAGAGGTGACCATGAGCGATACGTACGAGCCTGTCATCGTGGGCTTTCTGTGTAACTGGTGCTCCTACCGGGCGGCGGACCTGGCGGGCACGTCCCGTCTGCACTATGCTCCCAACATGCGGCCCATCCGGGTGATGTGCAGCGCCCGGGTGGATCCGCAGTTCGTGCTCAAGGCGTTGCGTGAGGGCGCGGATGGGGTGCTGATCGCCGGGTGCCATCCCGGGGAATGCCACTACGTGGAGGGGAACATCAAGGCGCTCCGCCGGTACAAGCTGCTGCAGCGGTTGCTGGCGCAGTTTGGGATCGAGCCGGAGCGTGTTCAGATCGTGTGGGCGTCGGCCTCTGAGGGGAACGTGTTGGCGGAAGCTGTGGACCGCATGGTGGAGCAGTTACGAGCTTTGGGGCCGCTGCGCTGGCAGGAGACCGTTTTAGGGGGCGATGGCCACGGCCCGGTTGAGGCTGGCGAGCCCGCGGCGGAGGAGGTGTGACCATGGCCGACAAGGGCAAATTCGCGATGTATTGGGCCGCCTCCTGTGGTGGCTGTGAGATCGCCGTGCTGAACATCGGGGAGAAGATCCTGGACGTCGATGCCAACTTCGACATCGTCTTCTGGCCCTGCGCGGCGGACTTCAAGTATAAGGATGTGGAGGGCTACCCGGACGGGTATATCGACCTCTGCCTCTTCAACGGGGCGATCCGAACCTCGGAGAACGAGGAGATGGCCCATCTGCTGCGTCAGAAGTCCAAGATCCTGGTGGCGTTCGGGTCCTGTGCCTATGAGGGGTGCATCCCGGCGCTCGCCAACCTGACTTCCAAGGAGGCGATCTTCCGGACGGCCTATCTGGAGAGCCCATCCACGGAGAACCCGGACGGCGTGCTGCCCCAGCCGGTGACGCAGGTGCCGGAGGGGGAGCTGCACATCCCGGAGTTCTACGAGACGGTGAAGTCGCTGGATCAGGTGGTGTCGGTGGATTACTATATCCCGGGTTGCCCGCCAGAGCCGCATCAGATCATCGCCGTGCTGGATGCGATCATCCAGGGGGCCGAGCTGCCGCCGCCCGGATCGATCATCGGGGCCGGCACGGTGGCGGTATGTGAGGAATGCCCGCTGGAGAAGCACGAGAAGGCCATCAAGCGGATCTATCGCCCCTATGAGAAGCGACCGGAGCCGGGGATCTGCCTGTTGGAGCAGGGGATCATCTGTCTGGGGCCGGCCACGCGCAGCGGCTGTGGCGCCCGCTGTCCGCAGGTGGGCATGGGGTGCCGTGGATGCTATGGGCCGCTGGATGGCGTGGAGGACCAGGGCGCGAAGTTCCTGTCGGCCATCGCGTCGGTGATCGACGTGGGAGAGCCCGGCGGGGAGGAGGCGGATCTGGATCGGGAGATCGAGGCCGTCATGGAGAGCCTGGCGGACCCGGCCGGCACCTTCTATCGGTTCAGCATGGCGCACTCGCTGCTGCGGCGTGCGCGGGTGAACGGTAGCGGCGATGGGGAAGGAGGGACGGCATGAAGCGCATCACGATAGATCCCATCACCCGGCTGGAGGGGCATGGCAAGATCGAGATCTTCCTCAATGACGAGGGGGATGTGGCCAACGCCTACTTCATGATCCCCGAGTTGAGGGGGTTCGAGCGTTTTTGCGTGGGGCGCCCCGCCGAGGAGATGCCGCGCATCACGAACCGGATCTGTGGGGTCTGCCCGGAGGCGCATCACATGGCGTCGACCAAGGCGTTGGACGCTCTCTTCCACGTGGAACCCTCCTCGGCGGTGAAGAAGCTGCGAGAGATGTTCTATTCGGCCTTCTACGTGACCGATCACACGACGCATTTCTACGCGTTGGGTGGCCCGGACTTCGTGTTGGGGCCGGATGCTCCGGCGGCGGAGCGGAACATCCTGGGCGTGATCCACAAGGTGGGCGTGGAGATCGGCAAACAGGTGATCGACTGTCGCCAGCGGAATCATCACGTCATCGAGATGCTGGGAGGGCGAGGCGTGCATCCTGTGGCCGGGATGCCCGGGGGATGGAGCCGGGCCATCACCGAGGAGGAGCGGCAGGAGATCGAGGAGATCGCCAAGGCCAATGTGGACTTCGCCCTGTTCAGCCTGAAGCTGTTCGAGGACATCGTGCTGGGGAACCAGGAATACGTGGATATGATCCTGTCGGATGCCTATACCCATCGCACGTACTACATGGGGACGGTAGACGAGCATAACCACGTGAACTTCTACGATGGGATGATCCGGGTGGTGGATCCGGACGGCAAGGAGTTCGTGAAGTACCACCCCAAGGACTACACCCAGCACGTGGCGGAGCACGTGGAACCCTGGACGTACCTGAAGTTCCCCTACCTGAAGGCGGTGGGGTGGAAGGGGTTCGTGGACGGCAAGGACAGCGGCGTCTACTGTGCGACGCCCTTGTCCCGGCTGAATGCAGCGGACGGCATGGCGACCCCCCGGGCGCGGGAAGCCTATGAGAAGATGTACGAGACGCTGGGGAGCAAGAAGGTCAACGGCCGATATCAGCCCGTTCACTATCGCCTGGCGACCCATTGGGCCCGCCTGATCGAGCTCCTCTACGCGGCGGAGCGTATGCTGGAGCTGATTCAGGACCCGGAGATCACGGATCCCAACGTGCGGGTGGAGGTGACCAGCACCCCGGACGAGGGCGTGGGGTGTGTGGAGGCGCCCCGAGGCACGCTGACCCATCACTACTGGACGGATGAGAACGGCATCCTCACCCGGGTGAACCTGATCGTGGGGACGACCAACAACTACGCTCCCATCGCCATGTCGGTGAAGAAGGCGGCCCAGTCCCTGATCAAGAAGGGGACCGTGATCACGGATGGGTTGTTGAATCGGATCGAGATGGCATTCCGGGCCTACGATCCGTGTATGGCCTGTGCCACGCACTCGCTGCCGGGGCAGATGCCCCTGGAGGTCACCATCTATGATGCGCAGGGGCGTGTGGTGGAGCGGTTGAGCCAATACGTGGAGCGGGTCTGAGCGGCGTGCCCGATGGGCGTGAGCATGGAGATGAAGAGGACGCTGATTCTCGGAGTGGGTAACCCCATCCTGACGGATGATGGCGTGGGCGTGCGGGTGGCCGAGGCTGTGAGGGAAGCGCTTCCGGCGGATGCGCCGGTAGACGTGCGTGAGGCCAGCGTCGGCGGCTTGACTTTGATGGAGACCATGGTAGGCTATGATCGGGTGATCCTGATCGATGCGTTCCTGAGCCGTGGTGGGATCCCCGGAACCATCCGCCGACTGAGCCTGGAGGACCTGCGGACGATCAGCCCGACGCGGCACAGCGCCTCCGCCCATGATACGAGCCTCGTCACCGCGCTGGAAATGGGGCGTCGGATGGGGTTGCCCCTGCCCGATGAGATCGTCATCTACGCCGTGGAGGCGGAGAATGTGACCGATTTCGGCGAGGGGTTAACTCCGGCCGTCGCTGCGGCTGTGCCTCAGGTGGTGGCGGCGGTGTTATCCGAGATCCATGGGCATGAGGGCGTTCTTCCGGGGATGCAGACGTCTTTCTAGAGGAGCGAAGGAGGTCCCGTATGATCTCACCTGAGTTGATTCGGCGCTATCCTTACTTCGCCGGCTTTGACATGGATCAGATCGTGACCCTGGCCAAGGCGGCGGATGAGTTGACGGTTGAGCCCGGACACTATTTCTTCCACGAGGGCGAGGAGCTCTGCTGTTTCTACATCGTGCTGGAGGGCGCCGTGGCCATCGTGATCGAGGTGCCCGGTGAGGAGGACGAGGTGGTCGTCAGCACCGTAGGCCCGGGCGAGGTGTTCGCTTGGTCCGGGCTGGTGCCGCCGCATACCGCCACGGCCAGCGCCAAGGCGACGACGCGCTGTCGTGTCATCGCCTTTGATTGCCAGGAGCTGCGGAAGGTATTCGAGACGGATTGTCGCTTTGGCTATCTCATGATGCAGAAGATCGCCCAGGTGATCCGGGACCGGCTGCGGGATACCCGGATCCAATCGCTGGCGAACGCGCCGATCGAGTCATCGTAGGCCTTTTTGTTGGATTCGGGCTCCTTTCTGGTCGCCGCCCGGGTGGTTCACGGGCGGCGACCTTTTTGCGCCTCCGAAAGGTATCCTTGTTCCAGCCCCTTCTTGGCATCGGATTGACCTGCAAGGGAGCGTGTTGTTGTAGGGGCACGGCAGCCGCCGTGCCCCTGTGTGCTCAGCGGAGGGTGAACGGGAGGTAGACCGACCAGGTTGTCCGCTCGGCTGCCAGCGTATAGGTGCCGAAGCCCTCGGCGAAGATCACCACCTCGTCGTGTTCGGCGTCGATCACGTAATCCTCCACCGGCTCCCTGGTGTCTGCCGTGGCGGTCGGCATGTACCAGACCCGGATATCCTCTTCGGAGATACCCTCAGCCGCCAGCGCGCTCGCGTCGTAGGGGATACGCAGCACCATGGGGACGTTGAGCTCGATGTCGGCCGGCGCCGCTAGCGGAACGAGCTGGGGCATGGCCCCCACGCCCTGCGCGCCTGCCTGCGGCGCGCTCTGCAAGAGCTGGGCTCCGATCTCATAGGCCGGGCTCAGGGGGATTCCAACATTCTTGCAGCACGGAGCTGGGCCTGATATGCTCAACGTTTTGACCAGCGAGCTCTGCAGGCTGATCAGCGTGGGCAGATCTATGCGGGGGGCCGCATCGGGGCGGGCCGCCGTGGCCCCCTTGGCGCTGGTGGCCTGCCCGGTGACGGTCAGAGCGCCGGCCGGGATATAGAGGGAGGCGCCGTCCGCCAGCTCCACGTAGAAGGGCTCATCGGGGTCCAGGATCTGCGCCACCCCAGCGGGGAGCAGGTCGCGAGGCGTCAGGGTGAGATCCAGTCGCACGTCGGTGCTGTCCACGTCCACCACCGCTCGTGTCATCCACAGGCTGCTGCCCACCTCGTACACGGCCTGCACGACCCACCGCTGGCCCTGGATAGCGGGCAGGCTGTAGTCCCCCTCTCCCGTGCCGGACATGGGCACCAGGACCTTGGTGTGGCCGGTGATGCGAGAGGGCCCCCCGGCCGTGGCGGCCCAGACCATGGCCGGCAGCTCGACCTCCGTGCCCTTGCCGCTCTGGGCGCTACCGGTGGCTAAGCTCAGATGTCCGTGGATGGTGGCATCGCCCGTGCGGAACCGGAGTACTGGTGTGGGCGCAGGTTGGTTGGGCAGCAGCTTGATGATCTCCGGCTGGGGGCTGATCCACGGCTGATCTCCTTGTCCCTTGAGCAGTTCCGGCGGGCCCAGGACGCTCAGCCTGTAGACGCCGTAACTCAGGTTCAGGGTGAACGTGCCGTCCTTGTTGGTGACCGCCGCCATGTCCCTGCTCAGGCCCACAGGGGTCTGATTCGGCCCGATCAGGGCGCCTCGGAGCCCCTGCCAGCCGATGCCGGTGGCGGTCACGATCACCCCTCGCACGCCGTTGCCATCGGGGTCCAGGACCTGGCCTGAGACCGCCTGCTTCGGCTGCACTACGGGCAGGTGTACGTCAACGGTCGTCACATCGGATGGCACTGTGACGCTGATCACCCCGGGGAAGGCCCGGTAGCCGGAGCCGGCCTGGACATGGTAGGACACCAGCCAGTCGCCCTGGGTGACCTGTAACTCTCCCACGCCGGTGGCCGGATCGATGCGGGCGGCCGCCCAGTTGCCCTGCCCCGTGCCCGAGGCCGCAGGTTGCCAGCCGATCATCACCCCGCCGACGCCGGTGACCGACTGCTTCTCCGTCAGGTTCCAGAGCTGGCCCCGGATCGTTGCGCCGGTCCTCACGGCCAGCTGGACCTGGATGGACGTCACGCCCGGCCCGTTGACCTCCACCTGCGGCACGGTCGTCACCAGGTACTTGCCCGGCTCGCAGGAAGGCGGGTAGGGGATTGAACCGTCCAGATCTTCCAGATCGGGGCTGGGGATCACGCTGAGCCGATAGGTGCCGGCGGTGACCGGCAGATCGAAGGTGCTGCCGGTGAAGCGCCGGAAGCTGTAAGTGCCGGCCTGGCCCTGCTTGTATGCGGCCACCACGCCGCAGGCGTCGTCGGCCGGCTGGCCCGTGGCGGCGTTGATCAGCGTGCCCCGGATCCAGGCGTCGGCCGCCGCCACCCGAAGGATGACGTCGTCCACCGTGCCCCCATCCTCGACGTTTACTATCGTCTGCCATTGCAGCCGATAGGGCATGTAGGGATCGCCCTGGCCCAGAGAGACGGCCACCCACCAGGTGCCGCCGGTCACCGGCAGCGCGAAATCCCCGGTCGGCGACGTCTGAGCCCGTTTGATCTCCGGCACTTGCAGACCGCCCCCGGTGAGGATGTTGCCCAGCTTCATGGCGACGACCTGAACGCCGGCCACGGGCTGATCCTCCGTGGTCAGCACCTGGCCGCGGATGGTGGCCGAGCCGTGCAGCGGGATGAGGTAGAGATCGCCCAGATCATGGGTCTCGCCCGTCTCCACCTTGAAGGGCGGGATCACCGGCGGCAGGTAGTTCAGGAAGTCCTGAGGGAAGATGGCCACTTGATGGCGCCCTTCCGACACGGTGAGATCGAACCTGCCGGTGGTGGGGTTGATCTGGCCGGACGTGACCTTCGGTGGGATCTGGATGCTGACGTCCGTCACAGTGACCGGGAATGTGGGCACGAAGGGAACGGTAGCCGATACCAGCACCCGTCCGACGATGTGGGCGCCTTCCTCCGTGGAAGGCACATGGAAGGTGAAGTCGATCCCCGTCTTGGTGCTGGGTCGGGGGCCGAAGACCACCGGGCGAGAGATCGAAGGGGCTTCGGCCTCAGGTGGGATGGTGGTGTCCGTCTTTTCGGCCCGGATGTTCCATGTGGCGACGCCGACTGGCAACTCCAGCGTGTATGCGCCCTCCGCGTCGGTCGTCGTGCTCACCTCAGCGCCCGTGGCCGGTCGCCTCGCGACGATGCGGGCGTTTTGCACCGGCCGGGGCGGATCCTCGTCGGTCCGCGCGTGCCCCGTAACCACGTTGTTGTCCTGGGGAGTGTCCACGGTAGCCGATGTTGGGGAGTCCTCTCCTTGTGCCGGCATGGCCCAGACCAGGGTGGCGGAACCGATCAGTAGCAGCGTCACTGCTGCGAGCACGGTAACGAGCAAAGGTGTTCTTCGAGTCATGTTGCAAAACCTCCTTCCTTTCAGTCCCGTGATCCCCAGCGGGGACGGGCGTTCTCAGAGCGAATGTGAGCTTTGTCCGTTGGATAGGCTACCGTGCCTGTTCTGGGGCCATTGCCGGCCTAGAGCGTGTCTGAAAATTTAGCAGAAGCAACGGCATTTCTCAGACACACTCTTAGAGGCTTACCCGTTATATTGTGGTCGACGTGAGACGTGTGCCCTACATCTTGTATCTTCGTTGCTATCGCCTTACTCAGCCGTTGCGTCGCACCACGCCGCTACGCCAGGCGTAGACCGCGGCCTGTGTGCGATCGGCCAGGTGCAGCTTGCTCAGGATATTGCTGACGTGGGTCTTCACCGTCTTCTCACTGATGACCAGTCGTTCGGCGATGGACGCGTTGTCCAGGCCGTCGGCGATCAGGCGCAGGACCTCCAGCTCTCGCTCGCTCAGATCGGTGAAGGGATTGAGCTCCTGCCGTCGTGAGCCGTGCAGCTCCTGGACGACTCGGGCGGCCACGCTGGGGTGCAGGATGGCCTCGCCGCGGGCCGCTCGCCGCACTGCCTCGGCCAGCTCGTCGGCCTGCACCTCCTTGAGCAGGTAGGAGAGCGCGCCGGCTTTGATGGCCGGAAAGATGTGCTCATCCTCGTGATATGAGGTCAGGATGACGACTTGCGTGTGGGGGCTGGCCCGGCAGATCCGCCGTGTGGCCTCGACGCCGTCCATGCCCGGCATGAGCAGATCCATCAGCACGACATCTGGGACCAGCTCCGTGGCCAGTTGGACGGCCTCCTCGCCTGTGCCCGCTTCTCCGATCACCTGGATGTCCGGCTGCGCGTCCAGGAAGGCTCGCACGCCCTCCCGTACGATGGCGTGATCGTCGGCCAGTAGGACGGTAATGGGTTCGTTCATGTGCTTGCCTCCACGGGTAAACTGGCGCGAATGGTGGTGCCCTCGCCGGGGCGGCTGAGGACTTGGAAGTCGCCGGCCAGAGCGACCACCCGTTCTCTCATGCTGATCAAGCCCAGCCCCTTGCCCATGGCTGTCTCCACGTCGAAGCCACAGCCATGGTCGGTGATCTCCAGGGTCACGTGGTGTCGATTGTAGTTCAGATCCACTTCCAGATGGTCGCTGCCGCTGTGGCGGGCTACGTTGGCCAGGGCCTCCTGGGCCACCCGATAGAGGGCCTGCTCCGTCTCCAGCGGCACTTTGCGCTCGCCGCTCACCCGCAGCTTGGCCGTGATCCCGGTGCGCTCGCTCCAGGCGCTCAGGTGTTGGTGCAATGCGGTGGCCAGGCCCTTGCCGACCAATGCGACCGGCCGTAGCTGCCTTAGCAGGGCGTTGAGCTCCTGCTGGGCCTGTTGCGCCAGGTCCTCGGCCTGACGCAGGTGCTTGGCGACGCTTGGTGGGTCTTGACCCAGAAGCGCCCTCGCCGCTGCGATCTGCATGGCTGTGGCGAAGACTTGTTGCTTGACGCTGTCGTGGAGCTCTCGGGCCAGGCGGTTTCGCTCCTCCAGCGAGGCCAGATGCTCTCGCACCTCCAGCACGCCCTGGAGCTGTTCCGCCATCCGGTTGAGCTGCCGGGCCAATCGCCCGATCTCGTCGTCGGGCTCGGCGCGCGCCTGCACCGAGAAATCGCCACGGCCCCAGGCGGCCGTGACCTCGGCCAGTTGGTCCAGTCGCCGCGTGAGCCAGTAGGCGGTGAGGAACCCGAAGACCGTGGCGGCGAAGACCCGGCCGACCGCCAGGAAGGCGCCCACGCCCCCCTCCAGCTTCATGATCGACGACCACAGCCGTCCCCCGGGCGCCGTGGCGACGACCCGCAGGTAGAGGGCGCCCCGGATCGTTCCGCTGGGGTCCCGTATCGGCTCGGTCGCCACCACCTCGCCGTGGTCCAGCCGGATGGCCTGTCCGTTGCCTGTCAGCGCCTGTTGCAGGAGCGTTGTGCTGACCTCGGCTGCGGCGGGGTCGTAAAAGGGATCGGGCCAGCCGGTCCGCAGAGAGGCGGGCACGTTGCTGGCCACGAGCCGCCCCTTCTCGTCCACGATGGCGATCAGATCGAACCTTTGCGGCAGGTGATCGGGCGGATCAGGATCGCTGAGCGCCAGGATGGGTAGGCCCGGGATGCCACTGCCGTTCTCCTGGAGCGGCACGACAGAGGAGAGCCAGCGATCCAGAAGGGCGGTATCCGGGCCGGATGCCAGCAGGGCCCCGGCCGGGATGCTCAGTTGGCGGGCGATCCGGGCCATCAGTTGGGGGAGCCTGGGCCCCCGTGTGCTGATCCACCATGAGCCGAGCAACAGGCCGATCTGGATGAGCAACACGCTGATGAGCATGAGCAGAGCATAGTAGATGGTCAGGCGCCAACGTAGCCCTTGTCGCATGGTCCGGCTCCTGGCATGAGAGGACTGGAGTAACGATGTTGCCTTGACACGCGATCGCACCTCTTCTCGTGTTGATTGCCCAGAGAATTTTGCTACCTCAGGGGAGCGTGTCTAGCCTTTCACGACTAATGTAACACAATCAAAAGAAATCGCCATCAGTCCCTGGCCCTATTTCGGTTCCGACTTCAGGCGGATACGCGAGGCATCCCGAATCGTGGTGGCTTTTGCGTTGACAGGCGATGATCCTCTTTGCTATAATGCGGCCCGCATCGGTGACGGAGATGTCGATGTTGATTCCGTTCGTTTTCTCAAGAGATTCCGTTTAGGAGGTCGATGATGTCCCGTAATTTGGTGCTATTGCCTTCCCCTCAGCGCTTGCAGGAGCTGCCGGGCAGCCATCATCTGCAGCCCGATCGTTTCATTTGGCTGGCGGGAGATGTGTCCGATGCCCTGTGGCGTGTGGGGCAGATCGTCCAGGATGCGCTTTCGGCGATAGGGCGGCGGTGGGAGTTGACGGCGGCGCGGGGAGATGATCTCAGCCGGCTGGGGGCCACCGTGCATGTGGATCCCGCTCAGGTGCCGCAGCGGGAGGGATATCATCTGACCGTTGGGGCCGATCAGATCCGGATCGTGGCGCACGATCTGGCGGGGGCCTTCTATGCGGCTATGACGCTGCGGCAGATCGCCCGCCAGATCGCTGGATCTGGGGAGCTGCCCTGCCTGCGTATCGAGGATTGGCCGGATTTCCCGAATCGGGGCGTCATGCTGGACATCAGCCGGGATAGGGTCCCGACCATGGAGACGTTGTACGCCCTGGTGGATATGCTGGCCGAGTGGAAGGTCAACCAATTCCAGCTCTACATGGAGCACACCTTTGCCTATCGCAACCATCGGGAGGTGTGGGAGAACGCTTCTCCCATGACCGGCGAGGAGATCCTGGCGCTGGACGCCTATTGCCGTGAGCGCTTCATAGAGCTCGTGCCCAACCAGAACTCCTTCGGTCATATGCACCATTGGCTGAAACATGATCGATATCGGCCGCTGGCGGAGTGTCCGGACGGCTGGAAGTCCCCCTGGGGGGAGTGGAACGACGAACCGTTTAGCCTTTGCCCGCTGGATCCCGGTTCCATCGAGTTGATCTCTGAGCTATACGACGAGCTGTTGCCGCATTTCTCCAGCCGACAGTTCAATGTGGGCTGCGATGAGACCTTCGATCTGGGGCAGGGGCGGAGCAAGGAGGCCTGTGAGGAGCGGGGCGTCGGCCGTGTCTACCTGGAGTTCCTGCTCAAGATCCATAGCCTGGTGCAGCGGAAGGGGCGGACGATGCAGTTCTGGGGGGATATCATCCTGCATCATCCCGAGCTTATCCCTGAGCTGCCGGGCGATATCGTCGCCCTGGAGTGGGGGTATGGGGCCACCCATCCCTTCGCCGAGAACGGCGAGAAATTCGCCCGGGCGGGCGTCCCGTACTATGTCTGTCCTGGTACGTCCAGCTGGAACTCCATCGCTGGACGTACGGAGAACGCGATCGGCAACTTGCGAAACGCGGCGGAGAATGGGCTGGCCCATGGAGCCATCGGCTACCTGAACACCGACTGGGGGGACAACGGTCACTGGCAACATCTGCCCATCTCCTTCCTGGGCTACGCATACGGGGCGGCCGTCAGCTGGGCCGCCCAGGCCAATCGGGATATCGATCTGCCACGGGCCCTGGATCTGCATGCGTTCCGGGATGCCGCGGGCGTGATGGGGAAGTTGGCCTATGATCTGGGGAACGCATACAAGGTGCCCGGCGTGACGCCGTTCAACTCTTCTGCGATGGCCCTGCTCTTGCTGAGCCCGAGTCGTCCCTTCTATGAGGGGAGGCTGGCGGAGCTGACCGTCGAGGGGTTGGAGCGGGCGCAGGAGTACGTGGACCAGGTGATCTCCCGGCTGCCGGAGGCTCGCATGGGGCGCCCCGACGCCGATCTCATCGTCGACGAGTTCCGCAATGCGGCGGCGTTGCTGCGCCATGCCTGTCGGCTGGGGATCGCCCGGCTTCAGACAGAGGGCGGGGAGATCGCTCAGATCCCGGCGGAGACGCGGGCGTCGCTGGCGGAGGAGTTGGAGGCGATCATCGCCGAATACAAGCGGCTGTGGCTGGCACGCAACCGGATCGGTGGGCTGGCGGACAGCGTGGGCCGCATGGAGCGGTTGTTGGAGATGTATCGCGGCGGGTGAGAAGAGATCCGCCTGCCGGGCCGGAAGTCGAATCGAGGGGGCCTGCTCTCTCCCGAGCAGGCTCTCTTTGTTGCGGGGGGATTGACGGGATATTCGTGTAGTCAGTGAGTTATTCACAAAGGCCTGGCGAAGTAGGGGGGGCTTAGGGGAGGTATGGAGGGGACCTCTTCTGAAGGATCCAGACCGAGGCCAGGCTGGTCGCAGGCGCATGAGCCGCCCCTGCCCGGGGGCCATTTCTTGCTGATGAAACGCTATATATGGTGGATCATCCTCGTTGAATATCCATATATGCCGTTTTCATCGATGTCGTGATGCCTATTCGTGTAGTGAGCACGCTATCCCCCGGAGACGACGAGAGGGAAAAACAGGAAACCCACACCCCCCACAGCCGGCTCAACCTCGCCAGCGAATGAACAGGCTTCCCGCCAACAGCATGAGGAGGAGGGCCGTGACCAGGCAATCAAGCCAGTTGAAGCGCAGCCGGCGGAATTGCGTCCGTTGTATCCCCGGCGCCCCCAGTCCCCTGGCCTCCAGGCTCCAGGCCAGGCTCTGGCTGGTACGGAGGGCGCTGATGATGACGGCCACCAGGATGGGCTGGTGCGCTCGGAGGCGACGCCAGAGAGACCCGGTGTCCAGGTCCAGGCCGCGCGCTCGTTGTGCGTCAACGACCTGACGATAAAGCTCGGCGATGGTGGGGAGGTACCGCAGCGCCAGGGATAGCGTGAGGCTCCAGGTGTACGGGAGGCCCAGCGCGGCCATCCCTCGCACCATGGTGGCCTGGTCAGTGGTGAACAACCACAGGAACATGACGAAGGCCAGCGCGTCCAGGCGGAGGGCGACCGTGATCCCCTGCAGCAGCGCCCCCCAGGTCAATCGAAGGGGGCCGAGCGCCATGAGGGCCGGCCCCGGCCCGGGCTGGAAGATCCACCACAACGCCGGGATCAACAAGGTGAGCGGCAACATGAGTCGCCAGACGCTCCGCACACGCCGCATGGGCACCCCGGCGCTCAGGATCAAAGCGTGTGCCAGAACCAGGGCGGCGATGGCTGTGAGTAGGTGGGTGAACAGGAAGAGCAAGATGATGGCCTCGGCCACCAGCAGGAGCTTGACCCGGGGATCCAGCCGATGAAGAAAACTATCCCCCGATATGTACAGATCGTAGTCACCGCTCATGGTGAGGCCCTCCCGCCCACGCTCGAAGGAATTCGTCCACGGTGAGCACGGGCGATACCTCAGGCGGGGCGTTCAGCGCATAGGCCAGCCGGGTGACGGGGGGCGAGTATAAGCTGGCCGCCTCCAGTACATCCGGCCGGGAGAACAGCTCCCTGGGGGTGCCGTCGAAGATCATCTGCCCGTCCACCAGGACGATGCTGCGTTGAGCCCGCTCCGCCACGATGGTCATCTCGTGGGTGATCAGCACAACGGTGGTCCCCCGGTCGTTGAGTTCATCGAGAAAATCCAGCAGCTCGTTCGCTGTGGCCCAGTCCAATCCCCCCGTGGGTTCGTCCAGGATAAGCACGTCCGGGCGGGCGGCCGCAATCGCCGCGATGGCCACCTTGCGCCGCAGGCCATATCCCAGCACGGCGGGGGGGACGTCGGCCAGCGACTCCAGGTGAAAGCGCCCCAACATCTCGTCCACGGCTTTCTGGACATCCTGAGCGGGCCATCCCATATTCTGCGGGCCGAAGGCGATCTCCTCCCGTACGGTGGAGGCGAAGATCTGATGATCGGGATTCTGGAAGGCATATCCGACGATGTGGGCAAGCCTGGGAACGGGGGTAACCTGGGTGTCGTGTCCCCGCACCTGCACGCGTCCCTCCGTAGGGCGGAGCAGTCCCATGATCAGGCGAGCCAGCGTGGACTTTCCCGCCCCGTTGGGCCCGACCAGGGCAATGTACTCGCCAGCGTGAAAGCGCAGGGAGACGTCCACTAATGCCCTCACGCCGTTGGGATACGCAAAGCTCAACCGCTCGATGGTCACGATGGGGCGAGGGGACGGCGCGGCAGGGGAGCTGGACGAAGGATGGGAACCCCGTGAGCGCCACCGTGCGGGGGAGAGGATTCGGGCCGCCTCCGGCACGGTGAGCGGCAGGCGATGTGCATTGGGAGAGGCCGGGCGGAGAGCGCTCACCAGTCGGGCGATCTGAGGGGCGCCTACGCCCCATTCGCATAGCGTGCGAACCCCATGCGAAGGCCACTCGTTCACGTCCCACGAGGTTATCTGCCCCTCCCGAAGCACGGCCAGCCGGCTGGCCCCCCGGGCGATCCATTCGATATCCTGAGTGGCCATGATCGTCGTGGTGTGCAGGGTATGACGGAGGCGGTCGAGGGTTTGGAAGACCTCCGCTTTCCCTCGGGGGTCCAGGTGGGCGGTAGGCTCGTCCAGCACCAACATGGCGGGGCGGGGGGCCAGGGCGGCTGCGATCGCAATGCGCTGCATCTGTCCCCCGGAGAGCTGCCGTGGGGATCGACGGCGAAATCCCTCCATGCCGACCAGCGAGAGTGCCCAATCGATGCGGCGGTCGATCTCGTCCGAAGGAACGCCCAGGTTCTCCAGTCCGAAGGCGATCTCGTCCTCCACGGTGAGCTGGAACAGCTGGCTCTCCGGATCCTGGAAGACCATGCCCACATCACGGGCAAAGGAGGCGGGGGGAAAGCGCCGCGTGTCCCTTCCCCTGACCAGGACGCGACCTCGGATGACCCCGCCGGTCGCCTGAGGGACCAGCCCGTTGAAGGACAGGCACAGCGTGGTTTTGCCGGCGCCCGTGCGTCCCAGGAGGGCGATGAATTCCCCCTGGCCCGCGCGCAAACTGACCCCCCGGAGCACGCGCTCCGGGGGGTCCTCGTCCCGCAACGGGGGATACGCAAAGTGTAGATCCTCAACGGTCAGGATGTCCAGCGATCACTCCTCCCGCCAGGCTTGCCGGCTCAGCATGTGGATAAGCGGCGGGTAGGCCCTTCGCACGGCCAGCACCAAAGGGATGCCCACCACGGCCCCAACCAGGTTCTGGAAGGCATTGAACGGCAGCTCCCACAGGGCGGGCCCCCATCCGGTCAGCACCAGACCTTCGCCCAGTAGATACAGTCCGCACATGACCACCGCACCCGCCAGCCAGGCCACCACCATCCCCGTGAATTGACGATCTCGCCCCAGCCATCCGGCCACGAACCCCTCCAGCCCGTGGGCGAAGAAGGTCAACAGGGCGAATTGGGCGTACCCGCCTATCAGATCGGCCAGCGCCGTTCCCACGCCTCCGGCAATGAGCCCAACCCAAGGGCCGAAGGCGAAGGCGGTGAAGTAGATGGCCACATCGGACAGGTTGACGTAGCCATTGGTGGCGGGGACGGGGACGCGCACGGCCAGGGTGAACACGGTCGTCACCGCGGTCATGACGGCAATCACCGCAATCGCCAGCGGGTTCAGCTGCCGTCCCATGCTCCACCTCCTCGGGTCGGATTTTCTCTATTCTATCCCATACCAAGTGATGCGCAAGTGCCAAACGCCGCCAAATGGAGTGATCCAATTCGCCCTACTCATAGGGCCGGAGGCCTGATCTTGCGTGTTTTTGACGCGAGCGAGGGGGATCATCTATACTGCGGCCACCAATCCGAGCAGCCGGGAGGTGGTCATGCAGGAGTCAACTACGTTGCCCGCGGGAAAGCTGCCGGCAGATCTGCTGGAGAGGCTGCTGCGCCGGTACGGAGGCCGAGACCCCCGGCTCGTGGTCGGGCCCCGGGCGGGCGAGGATGCGGCCGTCATCGACTTCGGCGATCGCTATTTGCTGGCAAAGACGGACCCGATCACCTTTGCAACGGATGAGATCGGCTGGTATGCCGTGAACGTCAACGCGAACGATATCGCCGCCATGGGGGGGCGACCGAAGTGGTTTCTGGCGACGATGCTGTTGCCAGAGGGACAGGCGACCCCGCAGATGGCGGATACCCTCTTTGGACAGATCCATGCCGCGTGCGCGGAGTTGGGCGTCACGCTGGCGGGCGGACACACGGAGATCACGTATGGGCTGGATCGCCCCATCATCGCGGGCGTGATGCTGGGGGAGGTGGATCCGGAGCGGATGGTGACGACGGCCGGAGCCCGGCCAGGCGACGCGATCGTGCTGGTGAAGGGGGTCCCCATTGAAGGCGCTTCCCTGATCGCCCGCGAGAAACGCCAGGTGCTGCGGGATCGCGGCTATGAGGACGCCTGGCTGGATCGCGTCGCTGGGTTCCTGTACGACCCTGGGATCAGCGTGGTGGCCCCGGCGCTGCGGGCCCGCGAGGTCGCCGACGTGCACGCGATGCATGATCCCACCGAGGGAGGGCTGATCACCGGGCTTTGGGAGATCGCCCGGGCGGCTGATGTGGGCCTGGAGGTGTCCAGGGATGCGATCCCGATCCTGCCGGAGGGGCAGCGGCTCTGCGAGGAGTTTGGCCTGGATCCGCTGGGCACCATCGCCTCCGGCAGCCTGTTGGTGGTCCTCCCGGCGGATGAGGTCTCCGCCCTCCAGGCCGTCCTGGAACGAGAGGGGTTTCCCGTTGCTGTGATCGGCCGCGTGCTGGCCAAGAGGGAAGGGGTCTGGCTAAGGGACAGCGACGCGCGCCTCCCCTTGCCCCGGTTCGCCGTTGATGAGATCACCAAGCTGTTCTAAGAATGTGTCTGAGAAACACACCACGAAGTATATCGAGTAGGGGCGACGCATGCGTCGCCCCATTGGTATCAATCTCTGGGGTGGCTCGGAGGGGCTGCAGCCCCTCCGAAGAAATCTATTTTCAGCCCCTCACCTGCTCCGTGGGGCCGGAGGCCACCGGCCAAAGCCCCAACCAGGCAGGGAAAAGGCGAGAACAAGAGTTTTCCTGCGGAGGGGAAGCCCCTCCGCACCTCCTCTTATCCTGAGAGAGCCCCGTTATTGCGCCTCCTCCATCCACGCGTCCTCCGGGAGGTTGTGCCCCGCGATCAGGAGAATGGTCAGCGCCAGTAACCAGGTCGACTCCTCCTCTGAGAGCGATCCGGCCGGGAACACGGCCGGGCTATGCCCCCATTTCCGCCGCTCCTGAAAGCTGGCCAGGCGGCCGATCTCCCGGCCGTGTAGGGTCACCGTGTGAGGCCGCCCCAGCTTCTCCCTAAGGGCTGCCTGGGCTCCCGCGACGAACAGGATGGGCGGCCCTCCCACCCGGGGGGCGCTTCCCACGGCCTCGCCCGTCGAGTCAAGCAGCGTCCCATCCGGCAGGATCGTCCCCCACAACTCCCCATCGATGTGGATCGTCGTGCGCTCCGGCGTGATATCGAAGGAGAAGGTATGCTCCGTCGTGCGAGCCTCCAGGGTCCCGCGCGTCGTCTCACGCCCCCCACGTATGTTGAACGTAAAGGCGATCCATGCGGGCCCTTTGGGATCATGCACGCTATGGATCATGCCCTGGCCGCGCACCCGTCGAGGGAGCTTCACCCAACGGGCTTCCCACTTGGCGGACAGATCCTCCAGGCTCTCCGGCGGCCAGGGGCGAAGGTGCGTCACGGCCCGGCGCCACCGGCGAATCAGCCATAGGACCAAGGCGACAAGTCCTGCCATTCCCAGGCCAACCAGGCAGATGGAGGCCAGGCAGATGATCGCCCAGTTTGGAGACGTGGAATCCATCGTTCCCCCCTTATTCCTGGCTTATGGCGGGCATGAAGATCTGCACAGGAGGCCACTCGCCGACGGTGATGGTCACAGAGGCGCTGCCGGTCAAGCCATCGCTATCGATGGCGGTCAGGGTGATCGTGTGATAGCCTGGAGGCAGATCGGAGACCTCCAGGCTCGAACCGGAGCCCAGGTCGCCGCTGATGTCGGAGTGCCAGCGCAGCTGTGCATCCGCCTCGATCGGTCCATCCTCAATGTCCGTCCCATAACCCTTCAGATAGATCGGCGAACCCACGGGGAAGAAGGTCCCGGCCGTGGGGACGAGGATGCCCGCCAGGGGCGGCTTCCTCGGCACGGAGAAAACCCCATCGCTCTCATCGGCGGCGGTGTTCACCCCGTCGCTCGCCAGCACGCGCACCTTGGCCTGGTCGGAGCCGCCGATCTCTGATGTATCGACCGTATAGCTCGTCTCGGTCAGGTTCACGGCCATGGTGTGCCACGTCCCTCCGCCGTCGATGCTATATTGCAAAGTGTAGACGAGCGGGTCGCCGTCGGGATCGTTGCCATGCCAGCGTATTGTTATCGATCCGTCGAGCGCCTCGCCGCCGTTGGGATAGTCCATCGTGACCGTGGGCGGATTGGGGCTGACCTGGCGGGTGTCCAGGACCTTCTCACCGTGCAGAAGGACGATCGATCGCGTGCCGATTGGGAATGGCAGCACCTCTATCCAATAGCGCCGGGGCTCTGAGGTGTCGGAGTCGGCGATGTACTGCTGTGGCTCAAAGTAGCGCGTGAACAGGACGTTGCCCGTCGCATCCCGCAGCTCCAGGCGGTAGGCACCCTCCCCCGGGGCATCGGCCGTGCCTACCGGGCGTCCTTCCACATAGGCGAATCCTAACTCTCCTGTATCGGCCTCCACATCTACGAAGCCATTGATGAGCAGATAAGGTTGCTCCTGGTTGGTCCCCCGCGCAGCGCTGGACCCTGGGCGGATTACCAGCTTTTTGAAGATCGCCTGATACGTGTATGGGCTGACCCAACCTGGCCAACAGTATGACATAAGATCATAGGTGGACGCCGGGTCATACACGCGCGGGGTAAAGCTGAAGACGTCGAATCCGAATTCGCCAATGGAAGAGAGCGGATAGGGGACACCTTGCGGATTCTTGTAGTTCGGATAGTTGGTGTCCTCACCGCTTGGATCCTTGCAATGTGGGTCAATGACTTTTCCTTTCTTGTCTCGCGCGCTGGGGGCATGTGCTCGCCCAAAGTTGTGGCCCAGCTCGTGTGCCATGGCGCGGCCGTTAAACGCTACCCCGGCTGCCACCGGCACCCTGGTTGAGCCTATTCCCGCGACGGCCAGTTTAGGGATGTTCTTGTCCACCAGCCCGTACCAGTTACGACGCGTATTGACAGAGCGGATCCGCAGCCAGTTCAGCTTGTCCAGTAGCGCCTCCCATCCCGCCCGCCTCGTCAGGTCATGCTTGAAGGGGAGGACAGCGTAGCCCACCGGCCACCAGAGGCGAATCTGGGAAAGGGGGAAGGTCTTCTCCGTGTAGCGGGGCGTCTCGAACGCCGCCTGAAGGGGAGGTAGGTAGACGGTCGGTTTTTTCTGCCCCGCCGCCTGCGACTCATACCGTACGCGAACCATCACGATATCCAGTGGTCGCGTCTCCTGAAAGGTGACCGTCGCTTCACGCCGATTATTGGTCAGGTCGCGTTCCGGGACCAGCTCTCCCGGGTTCAGATCGAAGACGAAGTGCATCCGTCCCCTGCTCCACCTGGAAGGTAGCTCAAAGTAGAAGCTGTGGTCAAGCCTCCCTCGCTGAGGATTGGTCCGGACGGTGATCAGCCTGTGAGGATGCCTTGGCTCCAGCCGGGCGATGAGAACCTTCGTCCCATTGCTGGCCACGGCATACACTTTCAGAACCGCAAATACCCCGCTTACAGACCCGCCCAAGGGCGAATTCGCCCTGACGTGCGCGCGCACGTAAGTCGGTCTGTTCTGCACCAAGGGGACGCTGTTGTTCAGATCCTGGATAGCCTGTGTGACTTCCAACGCCTGTATCTCCAGGTCCGGCAAGAGGTCTCGGCTGAACTCGGAGGTGTTGCCCATGCCGTCCGTCGTCGTGAGCGTGAAGTATCTCCGTCTCCGTGCCACGGAGACGCTGTACTTGCCGGACGCGTCGGCCTGAACGCTCGTCAGGAACTCCTCGCCCTCATCGGCATCATCAACGAAGACCTCCACGGTGCATTTGCCACAGGTGCTGCCCTCTAAGGTATACTGGCCGCCGGCGGACGTCACCCGGGTGACGGAGGGAGGGCTTAAGCCTTGATTTCCGCCTGACAGGAGGCGAATACCCCGACCCTCGTTTTTGAAGATGCTGTTGTGGGAGATGGTATTGCGTATCGTATTGTGTCCTTCAATCCGGATGCCATCCCCCTTGTTGCCGGTGATCGTGTTCGCCATGCCCGACGAGGCCCCTCCGATCTGATTCATCTGGGCGCCGCCGGCGATGTATATACCGTGTGACCCGTTGGGAAGGGGGGCGGAGAAAGCTCCGATGCCTATGCGATTCCCCCACACCTTATTCCGATCCGTGCCGACGTCGGTAATGGCCACGCCAAGTCGATTGTTCCCCGCGATCACATTCCCCGCGTCGGTATCTCTTCCCCCGATCTCATTCTCCTGAGCGCCGCCGGCAATGATCACGCCGTTGAGGTGATTGGGTATGGCAACTCGTCCCGTGAAATCGGTACCGATGTAATTGCCCAGCACCCGATTGCGCACCGTCCCCGTTCCGTAAATGTGTACCCCGTTGTCCTGGTTGCCGCTGATGATATTGTTCTCGAACAGATCAGTGCTGCCGATGATATTATCATGGGCGCCCGTGGCGATGATCACGCCGGAGCCATCATTGGGGATGGCCATCTTCCCGGTGGCGTCGGTGCCGATGTAATTGCCAGTGACGGTGATGGCCGTGGAGGACTCCCAGATGAGGATCCCATGGCGACCGTTTCCGCTGATGACGTTGCCCTCCGTATGGAACCCGCCGATGCGATGTTCTCTGCCGCGGGATATCTCGATCCCATCGCCGCCGTTACCCAAGTCCACATTGCCGCGCGGGTTCACGCCGATGCGGTTGCCGCGCACGACGTTGTCTCGTCCCGATTCGATGCGTATCCCATCCCCCATGTTGCCGCTGATGACGTTGGCAGAGAGCGCGCCAGGGGAGCCGACGGTGGTGCGACGGACGTTATCGAGATACACGCCGTCTCCGTGGTTGGGCAACGCGGTGGTGCCGAGGCGGTTCAGGCCAATGATGTTCCCCAGGATATAGGTCCTCTCAACGCCCGGTCCTCTGAGCTCGACGCCATGACTCAGGTTGCCGCTGATCACGTTGCCCTCGCCATCGTTGGGGCCGCCGATGAAGTTGCTCCGAGCCTTCTGAGAGACGAGCACACCGATGCCGCCGTTGCCCAACGCCAGGTTGCCCTCTTTGTCGGTACCGATGACGTTCCCCCGCACGGAATTCTGGTCCGTGCCGGCGCCGGTGATCCATATGCCGCCGCTATCGTTGCCGCTGACTACGTTGCCGGGACCGATTTGATTCGCGTTGGCGCCGTCCTGGATGACGATCCCCCAACCGTGATTGGAGCGCCGCACCTCTCTGCCGGTGGGGTCCAGGCCGATGATGTTCCGCTCTATCCGGTTCACCATGCTACCCGACCCGGCGATGAGCAGGCCGTGCTGCCCGTTCCCGCCGATCACGTTCCCCCGGATCAGGTTGTGGCTGGCGTTCTCGCTCAGGACCACGCCGATGCCGTTACCGGCCGGATTGCCGAGGGGGTCCAACCCCACGGTATTGGTGAGCACCTGATTGCTGGCCCCCTGGATCCAGATGCCGTAATGCTCAAAGCCGGTGATGCTCAACCCCTGGATCACGACTTTGGTCCCCTCGACGATCAGGCCATCGCCGCCCGCGCCCAGGCGGGATCCGTCGATCTGGATCTCGGGGCCGGCCGGGTTGGGGTCGCTGCCGATGAATCCCGCCTGACTGAAGCCATCTATGAGGAGGCCGGGCGCGGTCAGAGCGGGCAGGGTCGAGGTGACCTGGATGGTCCAGTAGCCGCCGGCCGGGTAGTAGCCCGGGTCCGAAGTGGGAATTCGGAACGTGATGTGCTTGACGAAATAGCGATTGGCCGCCTGAATGGCTTCGCGTAGGGAACAGTGCTGAAGCGTGCAGGCGCCATCGTCGCGATCGTCCGTAGTGTTCACCTCCCAGCGCAGTACGAAGGTCCAGCGAAGGCGGTAGGAGGCCGGCAGGACGGCCGTCCCGGGGTTCGCCCGAACGCCCACTCGGTAGGTCCCCCCGACCTCGGCCGGGTAGATGATGGCCTCCGCGCGGGTCCCGGGCGCGTCGGAGAACGCCACCTCCTCGCCGTTGGGGTCGAAGAGGACGAGAACGAGATCGATCGGCAGATCCGAGGGGGATGATGCCGCCATCTCCGACACGCCGTCCACCTCGATCTGGAGGATCTGCCCGGGCGACACGTCGGGTAGCGCATAGTAATCCACGTCCTCCTCATGGCAGATGTAGCTATCGACGGGCGCGTCAGGCTCGATGGACCATGCCTCCTCCGGGACATCGTTCGGCTCGTAGGGATCAGGGCAGGGAGCCGGGGTAGCGACCGAGTCCACGCGTAGGGTGTATGGGTTGGGTTGCTCGTCCTCCGTTCCCCAGACCACCGCGTAATACGTGCCCGCCTGATCCGCCGTGTGGACGATCTGTTCCGTTGTGGTCCCCGGGTTGGTCGAGGTGATGAGCACGGTCTGATCGGGCCCGTAGAGATCAAGGTTGCTATCCCATTCCATGCCGTAAAGGCTGATCGTGATCTGCTGGCCCGTGGTCAGGGGAAAACGGAAGAAGTCGTTATCATCGGAATTGCATACGACGGCGTTGTATTCCACACCGAACTCCACCGGTGTGGCCTGGTCAAACCAGTTGTTGGGCTCGTAAGGATCGGTGCAGTCGGCGGGCAGGTGGGCCGTTGCCTCCCCATCTGGTGAGTCGCTTAGAACAACCGTACCGCCAAGGGCGAAGAGGACGAGGGGGAGGAGGAAGGCAACCAGCCATTGTGCGCGATGGAAGGACATGATCAGCTCCTTTCAGGACCCCCGTGGCATCCCGTGAGGGTCTCCCTCATCCGGCTAGTCCAACCGCGAGCGGCGCGTCGCATACGATCACCCGCAAAGCGAGAACACGAGATAGCCCGCCGGACACACGATGGCCTGATTCTCCTGCGTCGTGACGGCGATCCACTGGTCATCCGGGCTGAAGACGAGTCCCTGGAATGGGCCGCCCACGGGGAGAAGCTCAAGCCCTTGCTCCCCGCTGATGACCACATATGCCTCCGAGGAGCCAAGGGCGACCACGAGCTGCCCACCAGAAGAAAGCGCCAGCGTATGGATACTTTCCGGAGCGGGGATGCTGGCCGCGAGGGTTCCATCCACACGCCAGATGTGCAGCGCATAGCCCTCGTCGGTCGAGCCGTTGGTCAGGAACCCCCCGGGGTCGAGGAAGAGGAGCGTGTTCGGGTCGCCGGAGATCCCGGTTTTCACCGTGGCGACCGGTTCCCAGTCCTCTGTGCGCCAGATCTGTACCGTGCCCCCATAGGCGATAGCGACCAGATACGCGCCATCCGGCCCGAAGGCGACACCCTCGACGATGGGCGCGTGGACGCCTTCATACGGGAATCGGAGCTTCTGCACCACCGATCCGGTCTTCGCCTCGATCACCGGCACCAGGCTCCCCTGGGCCGCCGAGACGGCCAGCGCGATCAGCCGGCCATCGGGGCTGAAGGCCAGGCCCATGATGCCGCCGAAGCTATCGCGAAAGGTCGCCGTGGGGGCGGCGTCCCCCTTCAGCAGCGCCGCCGTCTCCCACACGGTTAGATGATCCTGGAGATCGGCGGTGTAAGCTGTGGCCAGCAACGTCCCATCGGGGCTAAAGGCGATCTTACTGGCCTGGATAGGTTGAACGGCGAGCTGCTCAAAGGTTCGCCCATCGTAGAGGGCCAGGCGTGACGTGCCGGACGAGCTATCCCAGAGGACCATCGCCACCCAGCGCCCCGCCGGGTCCCATGCCAGATCAAGGGGGCGCGTGCCTTCCGGGAGCGTAAGCGATGTGATCTCCTGCTCCACGGTCGATTCCGGCTGCGAGGTTGAGGAGAGATAGCGCCGGTCGTAGTACTCGCGGATCCTCTCCGGTGACCACCGGAGGCTTCGGAGCACTCGTAACACGGTCCCCTCGTGATAGCCCTCATTCCACAGGTCGGCTGGAGCCATCCAGAGGAAGTAGGCACGGATCCCTTGCTGCGGCTCCCAGAGTACCTCCAGGCCCTTACGTGTGCCGTCTTCGGAGGTAAACTCGGTGATGGTGACGGGGAGTCCCTGGGCATCCTCGCTCGTGTCCGTCTCGGCGGCCGGGCTCTCGCCGAAGGCTCGCTTTCGCAGCTCCTGAACGAACTGCTGGAAGATCTCCGCCAGGTCGGCGTCGGTGACGTCGGAATAGACGAACAGGAGCCCCTCGCCGGTCTGGTCGCTCTTAAACGCGTATCCGGTTGGCGGGTCGGTTAGCTCCTCCTCCTGGTCCAGCTGGGGGGGACGAGAGAAGGAGAAGAAACCCAAGGGCTCTTCATAAGGGGTCCACATGTTGAACTTTTTATGCACTCTGGGCGGGAACCAGGTGATTTCCAGTTCCTGCCACTGCTGCAGGCGTTGCTCCCAACGGTCCTTGGGCACGAGCCAGAAGCGGAGCAGGATGATGCCCCGATCTTCCTGGAGGCTGATCATCCCGCCGCGCTGCTCGGCCTCGGAGATCGCGTATGCGACGGCCACGCGCCCGCCCTCCGGGGCAGCTTGGGAGATGATCTCAGCATCGTCGCCGATCGTTGCGACGACCTCGGGGATGATCGCGTCCACCATCTCGCTCCAGGTGGCGTCATCCAGCGGCTGGCTGTCTACGGGGATGAACGAGATAGCCAGGGCCTCCGTATCCTCCGGGTTGCTGAAGATGTAGCCGTACTGGTTCTCGTCCGCGTTCTCCTCGACGACGCTGAGGTGCGCCGGATAGCGTATCGTGAACAGGCTGTTGGGGTCATAAGGATCGCCGAACTCGCTCCACCCCGAGGCTCCTTCGGGGGCAGGCGTGGGCGTGGGGGGCTCCACCTCCGCGCGCACGGTGAAGGTATAGGTCGCCACCTCCCGATCGTCGATGAGGAGCACCACCTTGTGTTCCCCTTCGGGCCATCCCTGCTCGGGCAGGTAGGAGAAGTAGAAGCCCGTGTCCTCGACGTTCTCCTGAGCTGTGATGGTGCGAGTGCCTGCCTCATCCAGTTGGCCGGACACATACCAGTGGGCTTCCAGCGTCGAGTGGAGTCCCAGGTCCACCCGGCCGACCACGAACACTTCCTCTGTAGGTGTGAAAGTGTCCGTGGGCTCGATCGGCTGGAAGTCCTCCGTCGCCCCCCGGGCCAGGACAGCCTGGCGCACCTGGGAGGGGATGGCCTCAGGCGGCGGGATGATGATGAACTCGTAGGATCCGGCCGGAGATCCGTTCAGGAGAATCTCCGCTCGGTAAAGATCGCTGATGGGGAATGGCTTCTCATGGGTGAGGGTGAAGCCCACGTTGGTGTTGCCCCCGATCACGAAGACCAGGCCCTGCTTCTTGCGCTCCTCGGCCAGATCCACGGTAGCCGATGCGATCTCCTGATCCTGATAGAGGAAACGGGCGGTCACCTGCCCTCCTTTGGGAGTGCCCTTCAGCTTGATGGAGAGGTAGATCGTCTCTTCCGGTGTAAACGTGTTGCCGGGATTGACGGGGGCGAATTCCTCCGTCAGGCCGTGGGCGAAGGTAGCCTCCAGGATCTTCAGAGCAGTCTGTTCCTCTGCGACGGGGGTGGGAGTGGGGACGATCTCCTCTTCCTCAGGCGCGGGCGTCTGCACGGCCGCCTCCCCGGCCGGAGCAGGCGTCGGCGTGGCCGGCTCCTCCTCACCGCCGCAGGCTGCCAACCCGAATGCAAGCGACAAGGCCAGGAACACGGTCAGAAGGTACATACGCATCTCTCGCATCTTTCTTTCCTCCGTTCGAACTCTGATTTCTCCACATCTCTCACCAGGGGAGACATCTTTCTCTGGTGGCTCTCACATCAGGGTGCCCCCAGGGGCAGTTCCCTGAGCATGGTCGGGAAGAAGGTCTGACGGTTGACATAGATATCGATGGCGTCGGAGGCGTGATTGCCGTCGTCATCGGTAACGGCGACGGTGATCCGGTGTCGCCCTAGGCTCAGTTGCGACGCCAGGATCTCCTGGCCGATGCCCAGATCCCCGTCACGATCGGAGTGCCAGCTGTACGCCTCATCGGGCAGCGCCCCGTCCTCAGCGTCGTATCCGATCGCGCTGAGGAGGACCGAGGAGCCCAGGAACATCCCGGCCCCATCCTGAGGGGCCAGGATGGACACCCTGGGGGGCTTGGCTGGCACGGTGAACGGGCCGGTCATATCCTCCGCCGTGTTCACGCCATCGGTGATTCGGACGCGCAACATCCCCTGCTGCGTCTCGGGCCACAGCGAGGTGTCCAACTCCACCTGCGTCTCCTTGATATCGATGGCAAGCGGCTCCCATGTCTCGCCGGCGTCGGCGCTGAAGTACACCGTGGCCGTGAGCGCATCACCGTCCGGGTCGGCCGTTTCCCAGGAGAGGGTGAGGGTGTCGGGCACGATATCTGGCACCGGATCGAGGGTTACCGTCGGGGGATTGGGGCTGGCGGTCGTGGAGGTCAGCTCAGCGCCCTGATGGGCGATGACGATGCGGGTTGTGCGCGCGTCATAAGGCACCCACACGGCGAAGGGTAGAGGGGCATCTTCGGTGTCGACCCCCGGTAGTGGGGTGAACGGCTGCTCGGCCAATACGGTGCCGTCGGCGGCCAGCAATCGAACGGCGTACTCGCCCTCCGATTCCCCCCAGGCCATGGCGCTCACCTCGGATGCCGGTAAACGCATCATGGGCAGCAGGGTGATCTGCTCAGTCCTCTGATCTATCGCGCCCACCACCTCCAGGTATTCACCCTCTTGGGACGCAGGCTGCAACGGGGCGGGGGAGGGGGTGCCGCCTTGGAGGCGTTTCTTCAGCTTGCGAAAGGTGTAATCCGATATCCATCGGTTGAGCTGATAGGTCATAATGTCGGCGAAGACGGTCGGGTTCTTGATGAGAGGCGGGGAGAAGCCCGTGTCTAGCCCATAGTAATCCCGCTCGCCGCCCCGGCTCAGTTGGGTCCCGGGATAGGGATAAGGCTCATAAGGCCCCGCGGTGAGGCCATCGCTCACATGATGCATCCCCAGACAATGGGCGATCTCATGAGCAAAAGTGCCCCCTGTTCTCTCCGGGTCCTTTGGATGCACTTTGACCCAGCCGACGCGCCACTTGTCACTACAGAACCCGTTGAACTTCCGGGTGTTCGTGGAATCCCGAACTACGGCCAGGGCGACGGTGTTCGGCCCCTTCACCAGGCTGCGCAGACGGATCAGTTGGGCCTGCATGACGCCCACGGTTCTGCCGAATTGGATCCAGGTTCGGTGGGGGTGCAGGGTGATCCTGCTGAGCGGGTACATGCGTTGGGCCACCAGGTGAATATGCTTATAGTCATTGTAGGAAAGCCCGTTCGTCTCCTGACAGTTGGTGGTGCAGCCGTCGCGCACCTGCACGATCTTAATATCCAGGGGCGGCGATGGTTCGACTGTCATCGTGACGGTCCTGGTGTTGTTGTGCGAGGCCGGATCGCTGGTGCAGGGTGCGTCCACCTGTGCGGTGATCTCCAGGGTTCCCGACCTGGCCACCCAGGACGGCGGAATCGGGCAGTAGAGGCCGCCGGTGATTGTATTGTTGCGGGCATATTTCTCACTTCCAGGATAAAACCGGATGACAGGGCTGTTGGCACAAGGGACAGGGGCTGTTCCCAGAGAGACCCCATCTCGCTTCGCCCGTAGCCACCCACGCGTGGAGACGGTAACCTTGCGATCGCCCTTCGTATACAACCGCACATAGGTTCGCTTACCCGCGATCAGGGGTACATCGTTGTCCAGGTTCTGGATGCTCTGCGTCACCTCCATGTCGATGAGCTGAAGGTCCAGGACGGTGGGCCGGGGGACATATGCGGAGGGCGGGCATACCACCGGCGTCGGCGTCAGCGTTGGTGTGGGCGTTGGAGTCGGCGTCCACGTGGGCGTCGGGGTCGAGGTTGGCGTCGGGGTCGAGGTTGGCGTTGAGGTGGGCGTGGGCGTGGCCGAGTTGACGCGTGCGCTGAGACGATAGCGGTGAATGATGTCCCCGTCGACCTGGGGGCCGACCTCCAGGTAGAAATAGTCGCTCTTGGTAGGGAAGGTGTCGATCCGCAGGGTGTTGTTGATGGGAACTGTGGCGCAGTTCAGGCGGTTCCCGGTGCTCATATCCACCAGGCAGAGGAACATTTGGCCCTGGGAAGAGGTGTATGTCACCTCGGCGATCAGCCGATCCCCTTGATCCGCCTGCAAAACGAACCAGTCCCGGTCACCGGGGGGACAGATGCTGAGGTTATCGTGCTCCTCGGTGTGATCGCGGGTGTTCCTCAATTCCCACGCCTTATAGTAGGGATCGTTGGGCTCCAGCCGATCCATCTGACAGTTGAACACCTGGGCCAGGATGGTATACGGCCTGCTCGTGTCGAAGTACCGGCCCTTTCCCGTGACCTGAACGTACCAGGTGCCGCTGCGGTCGGCGGTGAACCGGGCGAGCTCATCCGGGGTGCCGCTCAGGACCGAGGAGGTGGCCCGGGTCCGATCCGGGCGGTACAGGAAGAGATCATAGTCCTGAGGCAGATCGTAAAGTTGGACTTTCATGGTCTGGCTGATGCTGATGGATGGGAGCAGCCAGTAGTCCTGATCGGCGACGGCACAAATATAGCTGACCGTGGGAGCGTCCACGATGGACCAGAAGGCCTCGTCAAAGGTGTCGTTGGGCTCCCAGGGATCGGGACACCCGGGATAGCGCGGCGTAGCCGTTGGCGTCGGGGTGGGCGTAGGCGTGGCCGTGGCCAGATTCGTCCCGCATGCGGTCAGGCGCACGTTATCCAGGAAGAACCGGGTGAGGTTCTGGGCGTTGGTCGTGGCTGTGAAGCGGAGGGTATCAAAGCCGCTCAGGTACGGGGTCAGATCCGTTGAAAAGCTACCCTGTCCCGGATCGCCGATATGTCGCGTGATCTGGGTGAACTGGCCGGTAGAGCCGTTCTCGAGGACGACATCCAATGTGTCTCCGGCATCACTGGGGCCGTCTATCAGGAGGTCATACGTCAGCGTCAGGCGGGTGGTGTTGAGCGGCAGGGTAAAGGTCTGCCTCAGGTGGCTGGTCTGGCTATCTCCGTGGCTGAGCAGCGCACTGTATACCCCATCGCTGGCCCATTCTGCGGTGATGGGATCCGGGATATCGGCGGTGCTGGTCCACTGCCACGCGAGCAGCCCGACCTCAAAGGAGCCATTCGTCAGGATCTGGGTGCACGTCTCGCCGGGGCCGGATGTGGGTGTGGGTGTGGGGGTAGGGGTAGGGGTATCCGTGGCCTGGCTCGCGGCTGTAACGCGAAGGGTGTAAGGGTTGACGAGCTCTCCTTCGGTGCCATGGACGAGGGCGTAGTGGGTGCCGCTCTCCTGAGCCGTGTAGATGATTTGCTCCGGTGTGTCACCCGGATTCGTGGAGCTGGCGATGAGCGTCTCCCCTGGGTCGTACAGATCCAGATCGCTGTTCAGCTCCATGTTGTATAGATCGATCACCACCTGCTGGCCGGCGTCGAGATAGAAGCGGTAATAGTCGAGGTCGTCGGAGTTGCAGACGTAGGCGGCGTACTCCGCGTCGAATTCCACGTCGGTCGCCTGGGTGAACCAATCGTTGGGCTCGTAGGGATCGGGACACTCCGAGGGCAGGGCAATGTTGGCGGCGCCACGGTACCCGAAAGCCGGTACCTGATGACCCCCGTTCAGGGCGATCATGATGAACACCAGCATCGAGAGCGGGATGATCATCATGATATGGGATAACGCCCGCTGTGCCATAATGTCCCTCCCCGCTACATGTGCAGGAGCACCGGCAGGTAGATCTTGATGTGGCCTGGCATCCCCGTTGGTGTGGGCGTCGGCGTCACGATGGCCAGGCGGAGGGCGTAGGGAGTGGCGCTCCACGCGTTTTGAGGGGCGAAAACGCCAGCGATGTAGTTGTTCCAGCTGGGAACATAGTGCTCCACATGCTCGGGTGTGGTGGCAGGCTGCCTCGATGCGGCTACCGGGGTGGCCTTCCCAGGCTCCCAGAGGAGGAGATCATAATTCTCAGGCAGGTTGGTTAGATCCAGGATCACGACGTTCCCGCCGGTCACATAGAAGCTGTAGTAATCCTCGTCTCCCTGAGGACAGATGTATGCCTGAATCTGCCCCGGCGAGATGGGCGCCGCGTTAAACCCATCGTCATTGGGTTCATAGGCGTCGGGCGGACATATCGACGTAGGCGTGAGCGTGGGAGTTGGTGTGGGCGTGGGCGTGCTCGTCGGCGTGGGAGTTGGCGTTGATGTGGGCGTGTTCGTCGCTGTCGGGGTCGGCGTCGGCGTCGGTGTGAGCACCGCCACCTGTAGCGTATAGGGATTCACGCTCCACACACCACCATAACCGAAGACGTTCGCCCGGTATCCCCCGGTTTGGGAGGCTACATGCTCGATGTGCTCGGAGGTGGTGCCGGTGTTCTGGGAACGGGCGGTCAGATATCCTGAGGGGTCCCAGAGAAAGAGATCGAAGTCATCCGGCAAATTGGTTAGATCCAGTCGAATCGTATCCCCGGCGGTAACGGAGAACTGAAAATAATCCTCGTCTCCCTGAGGGCAGATGACCGCCTCCCATAATCCTGGGGAGATCGAGTAAGCCGTGCTGAAGGTGTCGTTGGGCTCAAAGGGATCGTAGGGGCAGTCCTGAGTCTGGAACGCCGGGGCCGGGGCGGGCGCTCGCAGGGGATCCGAAAGGGTCGATCCTGCCGAGCGTCCGGAGAGCATGATCCAGAGCGGGAAGAGGAGAAGCAAAGGGATCAGCGAGTGCCCGGATTTCAAAATCGGATTCCGTGATATGGGGTGCTGACGTGGAGGTGCCATGATCCCTCTCCTTATCTTCAGAGGTGGAGCTATCTCATGACATGCGGGATATAGATCTTCCGAGCTCCATTGGATCCAGATGCGTCCGTTCCCCAATCCGGGTATGCCGCGCGGCCGTCGGTGGTGACGGGCCACAGCTCCACCGGGTTCTCCAGGTTGAGAATCCACAGATCGCGCCCGTTGACCGTGCGGCGATCGAACATGAGATACTTCCCATCGGGAGAGACCGTGGGTGAATGCACGGGATCGGCGAGGAGCTGTTCCGTGTATCGATATAGGTTCAGCTGGGTCAGCGGCTGTACCTGCCCGGTGGAGAATCGATACAGGTAGAAGTTAAGCCCGTCCGTGTAAACGAAGCCGGAGCCATCCGGCAGCCAGGCCAGTTCCTGGGTGGAGATCCCGGTGCTCACCGCGTTCACCAGCAGGGTGCCCTGGCCGCCGCCCTCCGTGGTTTGGTAGATCCCCGCGTATGAGGCGTAGAGCAGGGTGCCGTCCCCCTGGGGAGACCAGGAGAAATCGCTCACCCCTCGGGCGTTGGTGGTGAAGGGATCCCCCAGCAGCCCGCCCAGGGTCACCGTCTGGGCCACGCCGTTGACCGAGAAGCCGATGAGCGCTCCATCCGGCCTCCAGGAGGGATTGCTGGGCTCGATGGCCTGGCAATCATCGGGGACGAAGTTCAGCGTGCCCACGCTCGTCGTCTTGCCTGCGCGCACGTCCACCATCCCCCCGGCGAAGGTATACAGCCCCTGGCTGCATTTGCTGTCCATCCAGATGAGGACGATGTACTGCAACGTGCCCGACCCCAGGTCTGCCACATTGGGGACGACGAAGGAGGCCGTGCTGTTGGGGCCGAGGGGGCCGAGCGCGATGGGTGTAGCCGCTCCCTGCACGTAGATTGAGGCGGCGGTGATCTGCCGGTTGCTGTTGTTGTGGACGACGCCGCTCACCGTGCCTCGGCCATAGCCGCCGCTTTGCATGTCCGCGTGGGAGGGTGGGTTGGTCACACGGCGCACACGTCCATCGCTCACACGAACGCGATATACATCCACGTGGAAGCGGGAGTAACCCGCCTCGTGATCGCTGGTGAACGCGATCTCCGAGCCGCCTGGTCTCCAGGCCAGGCCGAAGATCTTTCCCTTGCCGGCGACGGGATATGTCCAGAGGACGTGGCGGTTGCTGCCGTCGGGGTTCATCCAGCCGATGGTGTAGCGCCCGCTGTGATCCACCCCCCGGTAGGCGACGCGCCCGCTCAGCTGTGGATACACCATCTCACCGCTGAGTTTGAGGGATACATTGTCCACATAGGCCTGGAACGCGTCGTGTTGGTTGAGGACCAGTTGGATGAGGAGATAGACGCGCTGTTTGGCCTGGTGCGCGGCCTGAATCGCGGCCACCTCGCCGTCGCTCAGAGTGTGTTGGAAACGCTGCCAGCCTGTGTCGCCGGTCACTACGGGGGTCACCTGCCAGGAGGTGATCTCGGTGGCCTGGGTGCCGTCGTGCTTGATGAAGCCGGCGACGAGCCGGCCGCCATAGGCGCCATAAGTGCCGGGCACCATACGATAGTCGAAGGAGACGGTAGCCGCGGTGGTGCGGGTGGGCAGGTAGATCTCCTGCCAAGCGCTCGCCGGCCCTCGGCTCAAAAAGGTCTTGAGGACGAGGACCGGGTCGGTGCCCACCCCTACGCTCTCCGTGGTGGTCACCTCGTTCCATCCCCAATCGTCCAGCCGGGCGTCAAAGGTGCCGTTGCGGATGAACTCGCGGTTGGTGAACGTCTCCCCGCCCGCGGCGAACGCTTGCATCGGCGTGACAATCGTGCTCATGATCAGGCACAAAAGCGCCCACGGGATGTATCTTTGCATAGACGGATTCTCCTAGGGTCGCTGCAAGAAAGCGACAGAACCGTTATTGCCGCCGTATGATGGGCAGATAGATGTGCCGCGAAGGCGTCGGGGGGGCGGCTCCGCCGCTCAGCGCGATCGTAAGGGAGTAGGTCTGGTTGGCGCTGAAACCTGCGTAGGAAGTGACCGTGACGTAATAGAAGCCGCTCCCGGTCGCCACGTGTTCAATACGCTCGTCAGCATTGCCCGAGTTGGTAGAGGTGGCCACCTGGTTCTGACCAGGATCGCTCAGCCACAGATCGTAATCCGTGTTGGCGGGGATGTTCGTCAGGTCGATGATGATGCGCTGGCCCGCACTCGCGTTGAATTTGAAGTAATCGATGTCCTGATCGGAGCAAATGGCTGCTCGCAGGGTGGTTCCGGGCGTGATGCTGCGGGCCTGGCTGAAGTTGTCGTTGGGCTCGTAGGCGTCCGCACAGGCGAGCCTGGGCAAGACCGCCAGAACGGAGCCAAAGCTATCCCATTCTTCGGCTTGGTCTTCGATGCCATGGCTGTCTTGCGTCCACCACTGATTGTTTTGTGCGGTCAGGCCCTGAGTTGAGCCGTAGATGACCTGCACGGCTCCCGCGTTCTGGGTGTTGCCCAGATCTTCATAAGGGACGCCAACTGCGAGATCATCGTAGCCATCCCAATTGAAATCGCCCGCGGCCAGGGATTGCCCGAAGCTGTCGTTCGCCTTGGCCCCGTCGTTGTTCAGGCCGGGGGAGCCCTGATACCATAGCTGGGAACCGGAATCTGTCAGCCCTTGGTCGGTGCCGTAGATGATGATCACAGCTCCCGTATCGTTCACACTATTCATTTCTTCGTCGCGGACGCCTACGGCCAGGTCGTCGTATCCATCGCCGTCGAAATCGCCCGCGGCCAGGGCATAGCCGAATTCTTCATCCTCTTCCGCGCGGTCCGGCAAATTGCCCGTGTCCTGCGTCCACCGCTGGTCGGGTGTGGCGAGGCCCTTGCTTGAGCCGTAGAGGACGTGCACAACGCCGGCTTCGCTCACCTTCCCGGCATCTTCGTTATGCGCTCCGATGGCCAGGTCGTCGTATCCATCGCCATCGAAATCACCCACGGCCAACGCCTCGCCGAAATCGACATCCTCCTTCGGCTGGCCTGAGATGCCGTTATCGCTTTGATTGAACAGTTGATTACCTGTGGCCGTAAGCCCCTGTGCAGAGCCATATATCACCTGCACTGCGCCGGCGTTGGGCTCGCCCGTCACTTCCTCACCACGAATACCGATCGCCAGGTCGGCATACCCATCACCATTGAAGTCGCCAGAGGCCAGAGCGTCGCCGAAGAAGTCCCCATCACTGGCCTCCCCCAACATGCCGGGACTATCCTGATGCCACATCTGGTTGCCTGTGGCGGTCAGACCCTGGGCCGACCCGTAGAGGATGTGCACCACCCCCAGTGCGTCGGCGTTGTCGGCCTGGAAGCCCTCCGATGGATTGCTGATGGCCAGGTCCGTGTAGCCATCGCCATTGAAATCGCCCGCGGCCAGGGCTTCACCGAAACTGTCGTAGTCTTCGACGCTATCGAGCACGCCCGGCGAGTTCTGGTCCCAAAGCTCACTGCGTTGCCCCACGCCGGTGGCTGATCCGTACAGGACGATGACCGCGCCGCCCTTCTTGCCCCCGGCTGGGGTCTCTCCATAGGCGCCGATGGCCAAATCAGGATAGCCATCGCCATTGAAATCGCCCGCGGCCAGGGCGTTGCCGAAGAAGTCCCCTTTTTCCGCGTTCTCGGGGATGCCGGGGCTATCCTGGGTCCAGAATTGGCTGCCGGTGGCCGTGAGACCGGCGTTGGATCCGGGAATGGCATGAACGGCCCCGGCCATACTGACGTTGCCGACGGCCTCAGAGTCCACACCCACCACCAGGCCGTCCTGGAAGGTAAATCGGGGTGCGTTCGTTGCAACAGGCTGAGTCGGAGAGAGGAGAGTGCTACCGACCGCCACGCGCGCACCGAAGATCAGGATCACCATGCAGAGGGTGACCGAGACAGCGCCGATAAAGTGAATCCGTCCTTTTCGTGTCATCTTGCCTCCCTGCCTTGAAAACAGGTTCTCCGACCGATTCTCGTGGTTCACGGCGTCCCGTTAGGGGCACGGTGACTGTCATCAAAAGAGATGCCTTTCCCTTGCTCTTGCCGTCTACCGTCTGCCGGATCTAGTTAGGGGATGCGTCAGACTGCGGCCCCCGGACGCCGGCGGGCGTGGGCCATGCGTGCGGGACGGGCTTGGGCGAGGTCCCCTCGTGTCGCTCCAGGGGAGCGATCGAGTCCTCGGCCGGAAGGCCATATTCCCGGCTGGCGTGGCTCTGCGCGGCCGTGATGGGCTCGTCCCAGGCGATGGCCCGGAAATCGTCGAAGTGGACGATGCCCGGCGCGTAGCTGGAGGGCCAGTTGATCAGCCCAAAGTATCCTTGGCCGAGCAGGGAGACGTCGCTCAGGGTCTGCAGGTATTCATCGTTCACGAAGAGGTGAATCTTCGTCCCATCACGCACGGCCTTGAGCGTGTTGGGCGAACTGCCCGGCCGGATGGCTGAGGAGGGAAGCCACGCATCCCCCTCCGCGTCATCCCATGTGAGCGCCTGCCAGTTGCCCTGGTAGATCGCCAGGGCATACTCCATCGTATCGGGGATGATCAGGAACGCGTACAGGGAGTTGAACGATCCATCCTCGCCGAAGATCAACCCGTACGCGATGGGGTAGTTGCTCGGCCGATGTCGGGCGGTCACCTGGAAGCTCCCGTTGGGATACGGGCCGATAGGAGCCCGGAAGACGCATGCCCAGTCGGGCTGGGTAGCGGTCACGTACTCCCCACCCTCATACGTCGCCTGGCAGACCTCTGTGCCGCTGGTGGGCCATCCGCTGCCGGAACTGCTGAAGTCGTCCTCCATGATCACCGTGGGGATGGTGATCTTGAAGTCGTCGAAGTAGGAGGTGGCCGATCCGGTGTTGTAGTACGCCCAGGTGGCCACGCCTACGTACCCGTTGCTGGGGAAGGCATTGTCCTTCACGGTGACCAAATCCACATCGTTGACATAAAGTGTGATCTGGTCTCCCTGGCGACGTACCTTGAGGACATTGACCTGGTCGCCCGTTTGGATGGCGGGTGAGGCTCCCGCGTCGGTGACGTTGGTCCACGTGCCGTTATCGTATCGTTGCAGCAGGTAGGTCTGGTATGCAGCATCCACCCAGAAGACGTAGAACTGCTGGATGCTGTTGGGGGAGTCCAGGCCAAAGACCAGGCCGTAGACGCTGCCATCACCGGCGGAGGACTTGGCGGCTTTCACCTGGAAGACGCCATCCACCCGGGGTTGCGCCGGAGCTGCGGAGAGGCATACCTGTCCTAGCTGCAGGACGGCTACGCCATACATGCCGCTCACGTAGGCATACTGGCACACCCCTGCCGCCCCGGAGGCCCAGCCGCTGGCCGGATTGGCGAAGTTGTCGTAGTAGACGCGCGGTGAAGGGGGCTGCGTCGGTGTAGGTGTGGGGCCGACGGGCGTCGGGGTCGGCGTCGGCGTGGCTGTGGCCGTGGGGGTCGGTGTACTGGTGGGCAGGAGCACAGCTGTGGCCGTGGGAGTGGGTGTGGGATAGCCGGTGGGGGTTGGTGTGGCCGTGGGAGCAGATGTAGGTGTAAATGTAGGCGTGCTGGTTGGGGTGGGGGTGAACTGCCCCATGTTCTTCCCCACCAGCGGGAGATGGAGGAGGGTGGACGGCGTTGTGCCGGGCCGGGTCGGCGTGGGGGTGGGGGCAGAGGTGCCCCCGGAAAGCTGCACGCGATATACGCTGCGCCCGTGGGTTGCGGCCACGAGCACGTTCGCCTTCGCGTTCAGGACCAGATCCACGACTGCCACGGCGGGCAGGCCGTTATTGAAGGGCTCCCAGGTGCGCCCGTCATCACGGGTGCGGAAGACGCCGGTATCCGTGCCGATGTAGATCGTGCCGGGTGCGTCCGGATCCAGGGCGATGGAGAGGGCGGGCACGTCCGGCAGATTGCCGCTGATGTCCCGCCAGGTGGCGCCTCCGTCCGTGGTCTTGAACACGTGCCCGGGCTGCCCGGGAGTGTGGACGTTGAAGCCGTTATACACCACGTACGCCACGCGGGGATTTCGGGAGTCTACGGCGATGGCGGAGACCCAACGATTGGGTAGGGGAGGCTTGGTCACGTTCGTCCAGCTCCCTCCCGTGTTAGTGGTCACCTGCACGTTGCCGTCCGATGTGCCCACGTAGATGGTGCGGGGATCTGAGGGGGCCACGGCGATGGCGGAGATGCTGCCGGGCCGAGTTCCTCCTTTGGAGAGATCCCCGCTAATGGGCGTCCACGTATCGCCGCGATCGGTGGTCCGGTAGAGGCGATGCGTTCCGAAGTAGATTACGCCGGGCGTGGACGGATCCAGAGCGAACGGCGCGTAGAAGAGCGCCCGGTCCTGCTGGCCGATGCCCTCCGTCTTAATGGGCCAGTCATCCACGGGGGCGCTCCCGTTCTTCTCGTTGCGCTGGAAGGAGATGCCGAACCGGGTGCCGTAGTAGATGTTGGGATTGAAGGGATCGATGGCCACCCGGCCTCCGTCGCCCACGTCCAGCGCATCCCATACCAGCGCCCCTGTGGTCCTCGCCTTGTTGTTATCCTGCATGCCGCCGAAGATGATGTTGGGATTCGTGGGGTGGACGCCGATGCCCGTGAACTGGAGGGTGGCCAGGCCGTTGTTTCGATTCACCCATGTGCGCCCGCCGTCGGCGGATCTCCACACGCCGCCGTCGGTGCCCACCCATACCACGTTCGGATTTTTGGGATCGAACACGATGGCGTGGACGTCGGGATGGAGGGTGTGCTCGGGCGCGTCGTTAGGGCTCAGGTCCTGCCAGGTGGCCCCGCCGTCCGTGGACCGAACGACGACCTCCTTGATGCGCGTGACCGGCTGCCAGATGTAGTTGGCGGCCCCGCCCAGGTACACGATGTTAGGGTTTGTGGGGTGGATGGATACCACGTTGTCGTACCAGCACTGGCCCATGCAGTAGTTGGGCGCGTTGCGCAGCCAGGTCCACGAATCGCCGCCGTCCGTGGTCTTGAAGACGATGCCGCCCTGGTATCGGTTGGGCTCCTCGTATTGATAGCCCGCGTAGAGGACGTTGGGGTTGGAGCGGCTGATATCCAGGGCGATCATCCCGAAGTTGCGCCCCGGCAGGCCGTTGGTCAGCCGCACCCAGCTCGCCCCGCCGTCGGTGCTGCGGAAGATGCCGATATTCCAGAAGGCCGCGTACAGGATATTGGGGTTGGTGGGATGCATGAGGAGGGCGGAGGCCCCGTAGCAATCCTGGCAGGCCAGGAGGGTCTGCCAGGTGCGCCCGCCGTCCGTGGATCGGTAGATGCCGCGCAAAGGACGCGCCGGGCCCGCGACGCCCGTGAAGGAGGTGGCCGCGTAGAGCAGGTTGGGCTGGCGTGGATGGACGATCAGGGCCCGGATGCCCAACCCGGTGAAGGCGTCGGCGGCCAGATGCTGCCAGGTGCGCCCGCCGTCCGTGGATTTGAGGATCCCCATGCCGTAGTAGTTGTCCAGGCCGGGGGTGGGCTCTCCGGTGCCCACGTAGATCGTGTCCGGATTGGAGGGATCCAGCGTGATGGTGCCGACGGCCAACGTGGGCTGGTCATCGGTGAGCGGAACCCAGCTGTCGCCGCCGTCCGTGGTCTTCCACACGCCTCCCAGCGCCGTGCCCAGATAGACCACGTCGCTGTTGCGCGGATCGATGGCGAGGGCGGTGACGCGGCCGCTGACCTTCACCTTGTGACTGCCCATCTGAGAGTCTCGCATGCTTGCGGGGCCGATGTTCTCCCAGCGCGGCAGGGCTGCGGCTTTCCGCAGCATACGCGACATCTCGATCGTCTGGCGGATGGCCTTGGGATACGCCCCCTTGGGCAGGGTATCCTGCGGATAGGCGCGTTGGGCCACGAAGAAGTGCAGACGCAGGCGTGGCTTCCCCGTCTCGTCCACCCCCGGCGGTATAGGCGGTCCCCCTGGTGGGACGAGCCGCCAGGAGGGAGGCCCACCCGCGGGCGTGGGGCGGGCGCGGCAGGCGAGGCAGTTGGGGCCATCGTCCGGGCGCCACGCGTCGGGGGCCGGGACATGCGCGAGCGAGTCGACCATGTAGGGCACGATGGGCTCGGAGAGGATCCCCTGATCCGAGCGCGTAAAGATGGCCAGCACAGCCAGAACCACGGCCAGCGAAAGGTATACGGGCAGACGTCGATCAGCGCCTCTCATCTCGTATCCTCCGAATCCACGACGGCCTTTCTCAGTCTATCCACGCGGTTTCCATCAGGTTGTACCCGGCGATCTGGAGGATCGCCAGGGATAGCAGCCAGATCTCCGCCTCTCTGGAGGGGGACCCCTCCAACGTGATGGCGGGGGTAAGAGCTCTCCTTCGCAAGTGAATGACGCCCTTCAGCCGGGCTGGAGGGCAGGCCAGATGACCGATGGTCTCCCCCCGGATCGTGACCGGGTAGGAGCGTTCTCGAGTATCACGCAAGCGGGTGATGGGGCCGATGCTGAAGCGGATAGGGGACCTCTTCGGCCGGGGTGCGCTGCCGATGGGCTGTTCCTCTGCGTCGAGGAGTATGCCGTCAAGGCGGATGCTTCCCCATGGCTCTCCGTCCACCTGGATCATGACGCTATCTGGCGTGATGCGGTAGGCGAAGGACTGTTCGGTCGTGCGAGCCAGAAGATGCCCATCGGGTCGGCGGGCGCCGCGCACTTTCAAACCGAAGGCGACCCACGATGGCCCATCGGGATCGCTTCGGCTGGGGATGGTGCCCCGCGCGTTCAGATCCCTGCCGATCCTCCACCAACGAGCTCTCCAGCCGGCGGCGAGATCGGTCAGACCCTCCGAAGACCAGGGGCGGAGCTGAGCGACCATTTCGTCTAACTGCTCCTGCAGCTGCTCCCACCCTTCGGCCAGGGTAGTGGCATCCGGGGGACGCCATTGGCGATGGATGGTGTACATCATGAACACCGCCAGCGCGATGAGCCCCAGCCCCCCGATGCAGAAGGGAAGCACGCAGCCGGCGATCGTCAGGAGTTCGGCGAAGGTCCTCGTCCCGCCCACGGGCACTATCTCCCTCTATCCTTTCTTCACCATCACCGGCAGGAAGTAGCGATGGATTTTCGTCTGCTGGCCCGCCGGATCGTACTCGTAGGCGCCGATATCGCAGACCGCGGAGCCGTTGCCATCGCCGTCCAAGGGGCGAGCCACGCCGCGTTGGTCGGTGGCAAGGCAAGTGGTGTTCAAACCGGCATCTACGGCGGGACTGTTACTTGGGAGAGCGTGCGTGGGGGTGGCACCGCCGTTATCCGCTAGCGGGAGCAGGCGTGGGTCTTTGCCGGTGATATTCCCGGTCGATGTGCCGCCGATGGTGCACTGGCTGGTCACCGTTTGGATCAGGTTATGGCCCAGGGAGGTGAGCTTGCCCCAACAATCCCGATCCCCGTTGGGGTCCTGGTTCCCGGCGATGAGGGTGTTGGTCAGCCGCACCACCGGCGAAGTCTCTTCAGAGGCGGAGAGCTCGTTGTAGACCCCGCCGCCACGCCCCAGCCCGTCTCCGTCGAGATCTGCCGTGTTGTTCGCAATGGTCACGTTGGCCAGGGATACGGCGCCCTGGACGCCGATCGCGTTGCTGTTATAGATCCCGCCACCGCGCCCATTCGTGCGGTTTCCGCTGATGGTGCTGTTGGCCAGCGTGAGCGTCCCACCGCTGTTCCGAATTCCACCTCCGCCTTCGTCATAGGCTACCGCCTCCGCGAAGTTCTCACTGAACGTGCTGGTCGCGATGGTGGTGGTTGAGTATACGTTGTTGAGGAGCGCGCCGCCCTCGCGTAGGGCTGAGTTCCCCCGGAAGAGGCTGTTTCGCACGATGACCGCATTGCCGTTGTTCGCCAGCCCCCCCCCGTTCATCCCAGCGTAGTTGTTCAGAAGCTGGACGTTTTCCAGTGTGGCGGAGGCGTTGTCGGTGACCTGAATGCCGCCGCCATTGCCGTCGCTCCGGTTATCGGTCAGCAGGACGTTCTTCACGAGGATCTGAGCCCGGCCAGAGACCTGAATGCCGCCGCCATGGGGTGGGTTGATGGCATGGCCGTTGCGGATCGTCATACCGGAGATCGTGACGAGGAAGGCCCCGGATGAAACCCCTACGATGTCGAAGACGCGATCGCTTTTGTTCCCGTCGATGATGGTCTTTCCGATCCCCGCGCCGTTGATGGCCAGGCTGGCTGTGATGTCCAGGTCGCCCATTGCGGCCGCATCCTCGTCGACCCCGGCGATGGTCAATTTGTAAATGCCCGCCGGCAGGGTGATGATATCGGCGCCGCTCCCCGCGGGGCAGGCGTCAACGGCGGTGTCCGTGTTGGCGGCCCGAATGGCCTCCCGTAAGGAGCAATCTCCATCGCTGTTCAACTCATCGTCGGTGGTGTTCACGGTGATCGTGGTCGCGGCCTGTGCGATGGGGGAGGGCAGTGCGGGCCAGGACCAGACGAGTGAGGACAGGATCAAGAGGGTGAGAAGCATCTTCGTGCGACTACCTTTCCTGAGCTGCATGCAGGCGCCTCCTTTTCGTGTAGTGCAAATGTTCTGCTTCGACGTTAGGGTCCTTCAGCGTTCCTGGTGGGGGGATCGAGAGGCGAGGAGGTCTGCTCTCGTAGATAGGCGATCAGTGCCTCCACGGAAGGGAACCCCTGGCGTTTTCCAGTTCGGGTATCTTCCAGGGAGGCTCGCCAGATGGGGGAGTCGTCACCTGACTCGGCCCACAGGCGTAGAAGGAAGGAATAGTATGGATATCGATCCAACGGGCTCATGAGGAACCTCCCAACGCATGGGCGGTGCACTGGATCCTCGCATGGACGCGGCGGCATTATATGCCCCAGGATACAGTGTCCGGGCAATGGCACAGTGACTTCAATAGCACAATGGTGTCAGGAAAGTGTCAGGAGGGAGCCCTAGATCCGGTTCAGGGGTGGGTTTTCGATGAATGGAATATGGTAAAATAGGCCTAAGTAAGGGAGGGGCTCTGGGGGAAGGGAAATGGGATTGGAGATCTTCCTGCTTGGGACGTTTCAGGTTCTGCGGGATGGCGAGTCGCTCCAGGGTTTTGAGTCCCAGCGCGTTCGAGCCCTGTTGGCTTATCTGGTGCTGGAGGCGGATCGGCCGCATTCGCGCGAGGCGCTGGCGGCCTTGCTCTGGCCCGATGCCTCCGATTGGCGGGCGCGCCGCAACCTCAGTCAGGCGTTATCCAATCTCCGGAAGGTCCTGGGAGAATCCGGTCGGGAAGGGGGGTATCTTCGAATCACGCCGCACAGTGTTCAGTTTAACCCGCAGAGCCGTTATGTCCTGGATGTGACCCGCCTGGAGGCGCTGTTGGATGCCTGCGAACGGCATTCTCATCGGCGCATCGAGGGTTGCCAGGCCTGTCAGGATCGGCTGGAGCGGATTGTGGGCCTGTATAAAGGGCCGCTCTTACAGGGCGTCCGCGTGCGAGATGCGTTGCCGTTCGAGGAGTGGCTGGTGATGCGGCGTGAGCGTCTGGAGATCAAGGCCCAAACGGCCTTTATGAGGCTGCTTCAGATCTACGAGCGGCAGGGGGATTACGCGGCTGCCGAGGAGGTGGCCCGTAAGTTATTGGATCTGGCGCCCTGGCTGGAAGAGGCGCATGCGCGCCTCATACGCTTGTTAGCCGTCCAGGGACACCGCAGCCAGGCGCTGAAGCAGTATCGTACCTGCTGCAAGGTTCTGGCGCGTGAACTGGAGACCGAGCCTACAGCGGAGACGCAGGAGCTTGTGCGTCGGATCCGGGCGGGAGAGACCGATCCCTCCTCGTTGGGCTTCCCCGCGACCATGTGTCGACTACCGACCCCTTTCACGCCCTTCGTGGGGCGTGAGGTGGAGGTCCAGGCCATCGTCGATCGGTTTCAGCGCCGGGGAGACAGGCTGGTTACCATCGTAGGCCCTGGAGGATGCGGGAAGACCTATCTGGCCGTGCATGCCGCCCGGCGTCTTCTCTGCGCCTTTCGCGATGGGGTCTACTTCGTCTCTTTGGCCTCCTTGAGCTCGGCGGGGGCGCTCCCTTCCGCGATCGCAGATGTGTTGGGCATTCCGTTCTTCGGGGAGCGGTCGCCGGAGCAACAGGTGCTCGCTTATCTGCGTGAGAGAGACCTACTGCTTGTCCTGGATAATTTCGAACATCTGCTGCCGAAGGTCGGGTTTCTGGAGGAGCTTCTGCAGACTGCCCCAGACGTTTGTCTTCTCATCACCTCGCGCGCGCCCTTGCATCTGCAGGCTGAGCAGGTGGTCCCGTTGGGAGGGCTGGCATATCCCGAGGAGGGGGCGGCGGATTGGGAGCAGTATCCGGCGGTGCAACTTTTTGCCCAGCAAGCCAGGCGATTGAGCCCGGATGTGGATCCGCTTCGGGAGGAGCCCCGGGAGGTTGTACGCCTTTGCCGTCTGGTGGATGGGATGCCCCTGGCGCTCCTGCTGGCCGCTGCCTGGGTCCGGACGCTGTCGTGTGGGGAGATCGTCGCCCGGATCCGAGAGAACCTGGATTTCCTCCAGGTGAATTGGCCGGATGTGCCGCCTCGCCATCGCAGCTTGAGGGCGACCTTTGACCACTCCTGGCGATTGCTGAGCGCCAAGGAGCGGGAAGCCCTTCAGGGGGTGTCCGTGTTTCAGGGGGCTTTTGATGTCGGCGCTGCGAGTCAGGTGGCAGGGGCCACGGAGGAGGTTCTGGCCTCCCTGGTTGATAAATCCCTCGTCATGATCGTGGCCTCGCAGCACTACAGGTTACACGAGCAGCTCCGGCAGTACGTATATGAGAAACTGGAGGCTCACCCCGAGCGGTTGCGGCAGGTACTCGCTCGCTATTTGGCCTATTATGCAGATCTGGTCGAGCGGCATTTGGAGGGGCTTGAAGCGGGGGATCCGGAGGCGATGGCGGCCCTCGAGGCGGGACTGGAGGATATTCGGGCGGCCTGGCAACATGCGCTGGCGCTCGAGGATGCCCGGATTTTGCCCGTCCTGACGGAGGGGTTGACGGGCTACTATCGGCGCCGCAGTCGGTTTCATGAGGTGGCTGACCTATTACGGCGCTTGCTAGAGGGGGGTGGAGGCGGCCGCCTGGACGACAGGACGCGGATCTCCTTTCAGCGTCAGCTGGGGGAGGCGTACTTCAAGTGCGGCCGCATGGTGGATGGGGAACGTTATCTGCACGACGTGTTGCGTGCACTCGACCGGCCCATGCCGAAGGCGGCCGCTCCTTTGGTGATTCGGATAGGTGTGGAGGCCGCACGGCAGGCGTGGCATCGCGTGCGGATGCCGCGCCCGGCGGCCGATCCCTGGAGGCTGCTGGACGCGGCGCGCGCATATGAGCGGCTGGGGCAGTGTTTCTTCTTCCGCTCTGAATCCCTCCCGGCGATCTACACGGCGCTTCGTGGGTTGAACCTGGCCGAGCGAGCGGGTGTATCGCCGGACTTAGCGCGCCTCTACGCCAGCATGTGTCTGGGACTGGCCTTTGCACCTCAACGCCGCTTGGCGCGAGTGTACGCTCGTCTGACCCGGGAGATGATCGAGCGTGTGACGGAGGAGCGAGCTCGCGCCTGGGCGTTGGAGGTGCTCTCCCTTTATCACTGTGGCGTCGGGGAGTGGGGGGCTGCGTTGGAGGCGGCCAACGCAGCCGTTGAGATCGCCAAATCCATTGGGGATCAGCGGCGCATGGAGGAGGCCATGGTCACGCCGGCGCTGGTCGCTCACTATCGGGGCGATCTGGAGCGGGCGTCATCCATGTGGCTGGATCTCCATCGGCTGGCGGCGGATCGACGAGATCCTCAGGTGCAGGCGTGGTGCGGCACCGGATATGCTGAGAGTCGACTGTTGCTGGGGGAGGATGAGCGCGCTCTTCGCTGGCTGCTTCGCGCACAGACCCTGCTGGTCGACACGCTGGATGAGATCAACAACGCGAGCTGTTACGGCGGGTTGGCGCTGGCCTACTGTCGATTGGGGCTTTCGGATCGGATCCCCCAGGTGGTCGATCAGATGATCCCGCTGTTGCATCGAGCTCCCTCCGCGTTTTCGATGTTGGAGGGCTTGGCCAACTTCGGTGAGGCGTGCCTGATGCTGTCCGCTTCGGAGTCGGCGGTGAACGGTGTGGCGCTGGCAAGGCCTCTTGAGGCGCTGACTCGAGAGGCCTTGCGGGCGATGCGGCGGTTTGCTCACGTGTTCCCGATTGGCCGCCCGCGTGCCTGCTGGCTTTTGGGGAAGCACGCCTGGCGACTAGGCAGGCGTCGTCAGGCCCGGCGCTATTGGCGGCAGGGTGCCCGGGCCGCTCAGCGTCTGGGGATGCGCTATGAGCTGGCGCGTCTGCGCTATGAACTGCACGTTCATTTCGATGAGGCGTCCCCTGAGCTTTCCTTGGCAGCGGGGGAACGACCCTCACATTCCATTCTATCGGCTCTGAAGGCGAGTTGTAATCGTTGTGGTGGGATCACCCCGTAGATTTCCAGGCACGTTCTGAAAGATTGCCCGTTTGATGGATCTCCGGAAGTAGGGTAGAATAGCAAACGTGCCATCCAGTAAATGGTATTTGTTTTTTGGTGTGGGGCGTGCATATTGTCGTGTTGTTATATGGGTATGTGCTGCATAATATATTGTTAATCTTTGTGGGTTCGGTAGGGGAGTGGGGTAGGGGAGTAGTGTTCGAGCTAAGAGGTACTGGCGAGGGATGTCAGGCCGGGCGCCAGTGTAATGGGGGGGATTGTGTGGAATTGTAGCGTTCGGGCGCAGGCGCCGGACCTGCACGCCAGCGCCTGGCATCGGCGCCTGAAGCTGGATCGGAACCTGAGGGCCCGCCATGCCTTGCCCTCGTCTTCTCTCTGTGGTATATTAGACTTCGTCTAAGAAAACTTATGCGAAGTAAAATCTGTGAGGAGGACGAGAGGCCTGGATGAGTACTTCTGCCCCACTGCGGCGCTGCGTGATGAATGGTACCCGCCTGGGCGCTTCAGGTCAGGGCACCGTCCGGCGCTCGACGAGCTCACATCCCCCTACCCTGTGTGGTTGCCTGTTATCCGGCTGGAAGAAGGAGCTGGACTTGGGGGACCGAGGGATATGTCCCATTGACGTCAGGGAGCCCCCTATTTGCGGCGCTCTCTCTGCTCCGTTTTGTGTTTATGTAAACTTACGTGGAGGGTGTGATGACAGTTGAGGAGGCGATCGAGCAGTATCTGGAGCATCTCAAGGCCGCTCGATCTTTTGGCACGGCTCGCACGTACGCCACCGGCTTGCGGCACTTCTGTCGCTATCTGGAGTCCCGCTCGATGCCGCCGGCGGAGACGGCGGTGCGGGACCTTACCCTGCCGATCGCCACCGGGTTCGTCACCTGGCTGTACGATTACCTGCTGGAGGAGGCCGGCGGGGAGCCGCAGAAGATATCGGAGGCCACGAAGGGCACCTATTTCGCCGCTGTCATTGGCTTCTTCGAGTATTTGATCATTGAGGCCCAGCTCCTTCCGATGAGCATGAACGAGTATGACACGCTGCGGAAGGTGCTCGCCCGGGCGGTCAGGCGGCAGCAGCGGGACATCCTCCCCCCAGAGAAGCTCCCCACCCGAGAGATCGTCGAGGCTTTGCTGAAGGAGGCGTACAGGCCGTTGGAACTTCCCCCAGACACGCCGCCGGGCGAGCGTCGTCGCCGGGAGCTGATCCGATTGCGGAATATCGCCATCATCGAGGCGCTGTTGAGCTCTGGTATGCGGGTGGGCGAACTGGTGCGGCTGGAACGAGGGCACCTGCTGCATCACGTGCAGGGAGCGGTGGTCAAGTACGCGAAGGGCAAGAAGGAGCGCGAGGTGCTGTTCTCCGACCGGGCCTGGCATGCCATCCAGACGTATCTGAGGGCCCGCCAGGATACGGCTCAGGCCAGGCCGCTGTCCGACCTCCCCGTCTTCGCTCGCCACGATCGACGGGCTGGTTCCCGGATCCTCCCCCTCACCACCCGGAGCGTGCAGAACATCTTCTTCGAGCTGGCCTCTCGCTCGGGCATCGTGGAGATGTTTCATCTGACGCCGCACACGCTTCGGCACTTCTTTGCTACGGAGTTTCTGAGCGAGACCGGCGATCTGGCGCTGACCCAGTATGCGCTGGGACACTCCTCCCCTGCCACGACCCGTATCTACGCTCAGACCAAGCGTGAGGACTACCGTCGGGCGCATCGGCACGTGTTCGGCTCGAAACGTGGGATCGAGCCGGATGTGGTGGAAGCCATCGATGCGGAGGTCCCGGAAGAGGAGCGGGGGCACGATGTGTAACCGCCCTCGTGCCCCCGCCGTTCGTCACTCGATAGGCTCGAAGCGTGCCTGGAAGAAGCGCAGGTACTTCGGCTCGTAAACCATCCGCAGCCCCTTCGTCTGCTCCCGGGCGTCGTATACGGCCTTGACGGCCTCGGCGACCACATCCATGTGCGCCTGGGTGTATACCCGGCGGGGGATCGCCAGCCGGGTTAGCTCCAGCGCCGGGTATCGATGGTCCCCCGTCTCCGGATCCCGCCCGGCGCTGACGATGCCCCGCTCCATACCACGCACGCCGGACTCGCGATAAAGCTCGGCTGCCAGGGTCTGTGCCGGGAATTGATCCTGGGGGATGTGGGGGTAGAAACCCTTAGCGTCCAGAAAGATGCCGTGTCCCCCCACCGGCTTCACGAAGGGGATGCCCCAGTTATCCAACAGATCTCCCAGGTAGCGTACCTGTCCCACCCGGGCGCGCACATAGTCGTCCTGCACGGCCTCCTGGATGCCGATGGCCAGCGCCTCCATGTCGCGCCCGGACATCCCGCCGTAGGTGTGCAATCCCTCGTAGATCACCACCATGTTGCGGAGTGTGTCGAAAAGCTCCGGGTCGTTGACGGCCAGCCAGCCGCCGATGTTCACCAAGTTATCCTTTTTCGCGCTCATCCAGGCGCCGTCGGTGTAGCTGCAGAACTCCTTCAAGATCTCCGCAATGGACTTATCCGCGTATCCCTCCTCCCGCTCCTGGATGAAGAAGGCATTCTCCACCATGCGAGTGGCATCCAGATAGATGCGGATCCCATATCGATCGCATAGCTCTCGCAGCGCTCGTACATTGCCCATACTCACCGGCTGGCCTCCGGCCATGTTCACCGTGCCCGCCAGACTGACATAGGCGATGTTCTCCGCCCCCACCCGCTTGATCAGCGCCTCCAGCTTGTCCAGGTCCACGTTCCCCTTGAAGGGATGTAAATTCGTAGGATCGTGGGCCTCGTCGATGATGACGTCCTCGAAGATGCCGCCTGCCAGCTCCTGGTGCAAGCGGGTGGTGGTGAAGTACATGTTGCCGGGCACGTACTGGCCGGGCTTGATCACCGCCTGGCTGAGCAGATGCTCGGCTCCCCGCCCCTGGTGGGTGGGCACCACGTAGCGATAGCCGTAGTAAGTCTGTACGGCCTCCTCCAGGTGGTAGAAGTTGCGGCTCCCGGCGTAGGCCTCATCGCCCAACATGATCCCCGCCCACTGCCGGTCGCTCATGGCACCAGTGCCGCTGTCGGTGAGCAGGTCGATGTACACATCCTCGGAGCGGAGCAGGAACGTATTGTAGCCGGCCTCCTTCAGCGCTTGCTCCCGCTCCTCCCTGCTGAGCATCCGGATCGGCTCCACCATCTTGATCTTCCATGGCTCCGCCCAGGAGCGACGCCCGAACTGCTGCCCCATCGTCTTGACTGTTCGTGGCATGGATCTTCCTCCTATCATGGGATTCCGTTTGGCTGTGTCAACTTCTTATCGTGCGGAGGCGATCGGCTGATCGTTCCCTGTTGTTGCCGTCTGCTCAGCGTGCGTTAAACCGTGTACAGTTTGACGGTCTTGATCTCGTGTGGCGTCAGATGCAGCGAGAAGCTGCCTTCCTCGATGGCGAGGTCTGCCAGAGGCCGCTCGACCAGATCGACCTCCTCCGCCCGGGCGATCGGCCACCCGGGCTGCAGACGCACATCCGTCTCCTGGCCGTGAGCCTCATACACCCGTACGATGACGGCCTGCCCTTCCTCCGGCTGATCCTCGGCCAGCTTCACCGCCGAGACCCGAGCGTGCTCCGACTCGCAGCGCAGCCACGGTCGTCCGGGCTGCAGCGGGCCAACGTGGCCGTCGGTGACCACGACCTGGACCGGCTGGTTCAACTCGGCCGCTCGCTGATCGGTCCCCGCCTCCCGCCAGTCGCCAGGATGTGGGTACAGCGAGTAGGTGAAGCGATGAAGCCCCTCGTCCGGGTTGTTGTCCGGCTCATAGGAAGCCCGCACCAGCGTCAGGCCCAGCGTGTTGCCGTGTGCCTGGTGGCCGTACTTGCTGTCGTTCAACAGCGAGACCCCGTAGGCGTCCTCGGAGAGATCAGCCCAGCGTAGCGCGGGCACCTCACGGCCGTCGGCCGGGCGCTCCAGCCCGGCGAAGGGGATCTCGAAGGTCGCTCGGGTGTAGCCCAGGAGGGGAGCAAAGGTAGTGCGCAACATGGGCGCATCCTGGTGGGCACTCCCCCGCTCGTGCCACTCCACCTCCGTCTCGAAATCGATGCGACGCAGCTTGCGGTACAGCACAATACGCTGCCGCAGCGAGGAGTTCAGGAACCGGCGGCGCACCTCGACCACGCCGCATACGGGGCCTTGCTCCACGACCTGCACTTGGGCTCCCGTGATGAGGTGATCCACCCGGGTGATATCGCCAATGTTCCAGGCTGACATGGGATGTGGTTGCTCCCACAGGATCTGCAATCGATTGAGCATCCCAGCGGTCGCCTTGGCCTCCGGTCCCTGGCCGGCTCTTGGCCCGGCCAGATCCCGACCCGTCTCATGGTCGATCAGCTGGTCCAATGCCCCGGATGCGGGGTGAACCCGGATCCGCAGGACGCCGTTATCCAGCACGTTCTCCTGCGGATCTACCTGTACGATCGTCCCCTCGTCGCCCGCCGGCTCATTCACAGGACGGTAGACTCGCACGCCCAGCGAGGGGAGCTCTTCGGCGATGAAGACGAGCTCGTCGCCGCACACCTGGACGGGGAGGTGTTGTCCCCGGTCGTCCTCGACGGCGGTTGGGGCGGTGTCGCCCAGCTCGCTGAGCGGCACCCGCACGACGTCGTCTCGTTCCCAGGCCAGTGGGTTGAAGACGACGATGCGCGGCCCATCCCCTGCTCCGGTATCCACAGCCGAGGCCAACGTTGCCAATGCGCTCGCCGTCGTCTGTCGCGCCATCTCCATCATCGGCGCCATTCGCTCCCGGGCCTCCCGGTAGGTGACGCCGATGGCGCAGCCGCAGAGGATGTCGTGGAATTGGTGGAAACAGAGCGTGCGCCAGGCCTCGGCCAGGTCGTCCAGGGGATATGAGGCGTCGGCCATGAGGGCGCCCAGGGCGGCTGTCGTCTCCGCCGTCAGCAGGACGTTCTCGCCGTCCCGGTTCATGCGCTTGATGTCGCTGTGGCTGGTGTAGCATCCCTCGAAGACAGTGTTCAGCTCGCCGCGGACCACCGGGAGCTTGGGGGACTCCGCCAGGGCCTCCTGGTAGAACGACACGGTAGAGCTGCACTGCGCTCGAGGGAGAAAAGGCGTGGCGTCGATGACCCGGGCAGCCTCGATGTCCCGTGCCGTGGCTCCTCCGCCGTGGTCCCCGGCGCCATACACGTACAGACCGTGGTGGATGTTGTAACGGCCACTGAAGTCCATGACGCTCTCCACCACGCCAGAAGCCCCCAGGACGTCGATCATGCTGCCATAGCCGCGTGGGTCCTGTACCGCCAGCACCCGGGAGCCGTCCAATCCCTCCCACCAGAAGAGCGGGTGCCCTTTTCCCGCCCGGCAGAAGTAGTAAAACTGCACGCCGCTCTTCTTCAGGATCTGCGGGTACGTCGCCGGGTGCCCGAAGGTATCCGGTTCCCAACAGATGGGCGGCTCCACGCCGAAGCGGCTCCGGATATATCGGCGGGTGTGCAGGATCTGTCGCACCAGCGACTCCCCGGCGGCCATGTTCAGGTCCCCCTCGACCCAGGTGGTGGCCGTGATATCCCAGCGGCCCTCCTGCACCCGAGCCCGAATGCGGTCGAACACGTCAGGATAATACGTCTCCATGGCGTGATAGGTCGACGCCTGGCTCTGGGAGAAGTGGAATTCGGGATATCGATCCATGAGGTGATCGACGGCGGTGAAATCTCGGCGGCAGACCTCCACCGTCTCGGACCAGGGCCATAGCCAGTTCATGTCAATATGGCTATGCGCAATCAGGTGCGCCGTGTAGCGTTTGGCCTCGTCGGCGAAGGGGCTCAGAGCCGCCTGGGCCGCCTTCACGCTGTTCCACCATCGATCCCAGTTGTTGCCTTTCAGCGCCTCCAGATCCAGGGCGGCCGTAGCTCGCTCCCATGCGGCCATCTTCTCCGGGGTGGCGCCATCCCCCTGCCCCGCCAGGAAGCACGTGAAGGCCATCTGCATGCGGGCCAGGTCGATCCGGAAGATGACGTCGGCGAGATTGCTGAAGCGCAGATAGGCGGCGATGAAGGCGCCGAAGCCGTCGCCGGCGTTGCAGCGCACTACCAGGGTCCAGGGTGATCCTGGCTGATAGTCCTCGGTCAGGACCAGCGGGACCGCCCGGGTATCGGACCAGGAGGGCTCTCGATACATCTCCTTGTCGTTCACGTAGATGCTGGCGCCGATGGTGAGGAAGATGATCAGTTCCAGCGAGGACCCGGCCAGAGGGATGCCTTCCACCTCGGCCGGGAGGTTCAATGTGGCCCGGAACCATGCCTCGCCGTCGGCCGATGACCAGGTTCGGGGCAGTTTTACGGCCTCCCAGTCGCTATCATCGAAACCGGGCGCCTGGGCGCCTTCCGGTGCGCCGATGCGGAACCTCCACTCTCTGATGGCGGAGGCTTTCATGATGGCATCGATCTTCTCCTGGACGGCCGAGTGGATGCCGTCCGTCGACGGGAAGGGTTGCATCGTGTGAGCTCCTTTTCATCCAGTCTTTGGTGAGATGCCTTCGCGACATGAAAAAGGGGAGCACATCGGGCGTGCTCCCCTCTCCCCGGCTAGTCTACCCGATAATCCTCTAAGCGTCCCATCAGCCACACGGGCACGCGGCCCTCCAGGAGCGTCCCCTCCCCCGTGTGCTCCTCGCGTTCCACGCTGCCGCGTTCATGCAGTTGGTGTAGCAACTCCGCCTCGCTGTACGGCAGCAGGACCCGCACGGGGATCATGCTCTCCTGCAAGGCCTCCTCCACCCGGGCCAGCAGGTCGTCCAGGCCCTTTCCCTTCAAGGCGGAGATGGTCACCGCCTTGGGGAAGATCTGGAGGGCGTCAGCGACCATCTCCGCGTCCGGCACCAGGTCGATCTTGTTCAGCGCGACGACCACCGGTTTGTCGGCCGCCCCCAGGTCCTGGAGGATCTCCTCCACTGTGGCCGCCTGTTCTAACGCCAGCTTGTGCGTTATGTCAACTATATGTACGAGTACGTCGGCCTCGGTCACCTCCTCCAGCGTGGCCCGGAAGGCGGCTACCAGCTGCGTCGGCAGCTTTTGGATGAAGCCAACGGTATCGGTGAAGAGCACCTGTCGCCCGCCCGGCAGCTCCACCCTGCGGGTCGTCGGGTCCAGCGTGGCGAAGAGCTGGTCGGCGGCCACCACGTTGGCATCGGACAGCGCGTTGAGCAGCGTCGACTTGCCCGCGTTGGTGTATCCGACGATGGCGACCACGGGAAGCCCCGCCCGGCGCCGCCGGCGCCGGTGCAGCTGACGGTGCCGCCGCACTTCCTCCAGCTCCCGGCGGAGCTGGGCGATCCGTCGGCTGATCTCCCGCCGGTCGACCTCCAACTGGGTCTCGCCGGGGCCGCGCAGCCCGACGCCGCCGATGCCACCTCGCCCGGCTGAGCCCCCTACCTGACGGGCCAGGTGGGTCCATGCCCGGGTCAGGCGGGGCAGGCGGTACTCATATTGGGCCAGCTCCACCTGAAGGGCGCCCTCCCGGGTATGAGCGTGGCGGGCGAAGATGTCCAGGATCAGCGCCGTGCGGTCGAGGATCTTGATCTCGTCACCGAAGGCCTTCTCTAGCTCCCGTTGTTGCCGTGGCGAGAGCTCGTCGTCGAAGATGACGACGTCTGCATCCAGCGCCGCACGCAGCCCGACCAGTTCCTCGACCTTGCCGGTTCCGATGAAGGTAGCCGGGTTCGGGCGATCCAGTCGTTGGGTCACCCGGCCGACGACCTCGATGCCGGCCGTGCGGGCGAGCTGTTCTAGCTCGTCCAGCGAGTCCTCTAACGGCCAGGGGGAGGGCCGGCTTGTGATCTCTACGCCCACCAATAGTCCACGTTCGGGCCCTTCGTCTGTGACGATCAGGTCTCTAGGGATAAGATCACCTCCTGCTGCGAGAATGCGACGAGTGGCGAAGGACGGGCGACGAATATCGAAGCGCCTTTCGCCCCGTCGCGCTTATGCGAGGGCTCTCTCGCCTAGAATAAGATTGGTCAACGGCAGCCCTCTCAGCTCAAGCCGGGATAGATCGACTCGCTTGCTGGCGTCCTCGATCTCGATGCCGACGATGCAGTTCTGTTCGTCGAAATCCACGACAATTCCAGGCGTGATTTCTTCCGATTCAGTGCTTGTGCCGTGCGTCAACCTGATGTACAACATGTCCGTTTCCGCATCATATTCAAATATCATGTTCTCGTCCCCCGCTCACGGCTTGAAACGGCGATCAAAGAAGGCATTATGCACAGTCTCTCCGTCCGCTTCCGTCACGACCCTGAGGTATTTTCCTGCCTCGGCGATGAACCCCCAGTGGCGAATACGCCCGTTCGGCTGTATCTCGGTACGAATAGGACTTGCGAGGACTTGCTCGATCCACTCCGCCCTGAGATAGGGACGACGTGCCATGACGCTGGTTTTGAAGTATCTGGTCGTCTTCATGGGCTGCCGGTCGCCTGTTGTGGAAGGCCGGTGAGACGGCTCTCATAGTTTGAATTGGCGCACGCGCTCCATCGCCTCTCGCACCCGGTCGGTGGGCGTCCCCATGGAGATGCGCAGGTAGCCCTCGCCGTGCTCACCAAAGGCCGTGCCGGGCGTCATGGAGACGCCGATCTCCTCCAGGAGCCGGGTGGCCAGCTCCGCCGATGTGTATCCCTGGGGCACCTTGGGCCATATGTAGAGGCTTGCCTTGGGCGCCTCGGCCGCCAGGCCCACCTCGTTCAGCGCCTGCACGATGATGTCCCGTCGCTCCTGATAGACGGCGTTGCGCTCCTCCAGCCAGCTCTGATCCCCGGTCATGGCGGCGATGGCCGCCTCCTGAATGCCCAGAAAGATGCCGGAGTCGATATTGCTCTTGATCCGGCCCAGCGCTTCCACTGCAATAGGATTGCCGACCGCCATGCCGACGCGCCACCCGGCCATGTTGTGTGACTTGGACAGGGAGTTGAACTCCAGAACCACATCCTTGGCGTCGGGAATCTGCAGGATGGAAGGAGCCACGTAGCCGTCGAAGCACACGTCGCAATACGGCGCATCGTGACAGAGCAGGATGTCGTGCTGACGGCAGAATGCCACGGCCTCCTCCAGGAATTCCATCGGGGCGATGGCCCCCGTCGGGTTGTTGGGGTAGTTCAGCCACATCATCCGAGCGCGATCGGCCACATCCGCCGGGATAGCCTTCAGATCGGGAAGGAAGTTGTTCTCCTCCAACAGAGGCATAAAGTACACCTCTGCCCCCACCATGCGCGGCCCCATGCGGTAGGTGGGATATCCTGGATCGGGCACGAGCACCAGATCGCCGGGATCCAGCCAGGCCAGCGCCATATTGGCGATCCCCTCTTTCGACCCGATGAGGGCGACGACCTCCTTAGCCGGATCCACGCTTACGCCAAAGCGGGCGGCGTAATAGTCGGCTACCGCCTTGCGGAAGGCGGGCGTGCCGCCGAAGCCGGGATATCCGTGCTTACCTGGATCGCGAGCGGCGCGCTCCAATGCCTCGATGATGTGGGGCGCCGGGGGCAGATCCGGGCTACCCATATCCAGCCGGATGACGTCCATCCCCTGGCTGCGCAGCTCGTTGATGCGAGCCGCCAGCTTGGCGAATACGTAAGGCGGAAGTGCGTTCATTCTCTGGGCTGGTCGCATGACAATTCCTCCTCTTTTTCGGAAACCGAGTCGTAATCTACTGTGTTGCGATGTGGGGGTAAATCTATCTCGTCAATCCTCCCCTTCCAGGAAGGCCTCGACTGTGCGTCCAACGCGTTCCAGGCTCTCCGCGCTGAGCTTGTCGCAGGTGTCCTCCACCGTGTGCCAGTATGGATAGTCGAAATCGATGATATCTACGGCGGGGATCCCCGCTTGCAGGAACGGCGTGTGGTCATCTAGTATAGACCATTTCAGCTGAGGGATGAAAAACTCCCCATAGCCCAGTTGGCTGGCGATGCGCCACAGAGTCTCCTGTAGCTCGGGGTCCGAGTTTCGCTCCATGTAGATCTGTTGGTCGGCATCCCCGATCATGTCCACCACGATCACCAGCGAGGGGCGATCCTCAGGGGTGAGCTGTCTGGCCATATACGTGGAGCCGGCGATGAACTCCCAGCCGTCCAGTTGTCCGTTGTCCTCAGCATCGAAGAAGGCCAAGCGCACCCGGTAAGGTGATCGGCCGAGATCGACCACACGCGCCAGCTCGAGGAGTACGGCCACGCCGCTGGCGCCATCGTTGGCCCCTGGCACGGGCTCGCTTCGTCGCGCGGGGTCCGGATCGCGGTCGGCTCGCTGGCGGGTGTCATAGTGCGCGCCGATCAAGGCAATGGGAGCATCGGGCTTGGGTTCCCGGGCTGGCCGGGCGATCAGGTTCACGCCGGGAGTGTTCTGATATGTAAACGGCTGCCGCTCGACCTCCCACCCCACCTGGGACAACTGCTCCGTGATGTATGCCTGTAGCTGCCGATGCGCCTCGCTGTTCACCGGCCGTGGGCCCAAGTTACACTGATACAGGGCATGCTTCAGGGCCAGTTCCCCTCGAAAGACTCGAGGCTCCTCCTGAGGCCGCCCGATCATGGACGAGACCCAAGGGGATACGAGATCATACCCTAACCAGCCAAACCAGGCCAGCGCGCCTGCCAGTGCGAGCAGCAGGACGATCTCAATCCGCCTTTGCCTCAACCACCTCCCCGCTCTTCGCATAGCCTCGGTCTTCCCTTTATTGTGGATTATGTGGCTGTCTCTGGTTTATAGCTTAGTGACTACGCGAACCGTCTCGGTCGTCCCCACCAGAACCGTCCCAGGGAGGGGAGAGGTCGATCCCCTCCCCCTCCTCGAGCTGGCGCCGCCGACCTCCCCGCTTACGCCTCCCCGCTCGAGGAGGTCGATCCCGGTCGCGAAACAGCAACCGAATCGGCGTCCCCTCAAACGGATAGAATGACCGGATCACGTTTTCCAGGTACCGCTCGTAGGAGAAGTGCAACAGCTCCCGATCGTTGATGAAGAAGACGAAGGTGGGAGGACAAACACCGGTCTGAGTGACGTAATAAAAGCGCAGCCGTTTCCCCTTCTTGGACGGCGGTTGATGTCGCGTGACCGCCTCTCGCAGCACCCGGTTCAGGTCCGCCGTGGAAAGGCGCACGAAACGCTCTCGATGCACACGAAGCGCTGTCGGGATCACCTGATTCACCCGCTGCCGTGTTTTGGCGGAGATGAAGAGGACGGGCACGTAATCCATGAAATTCAGCGCTGCTCGCACCTGTTGCGTATATGTGTTCATCGTGTAGGTGTCCTTCTCGATCAGGTCCCACTTGTTCACCAGCACGACGATCCCTTTTCCCGCCTCCAGCACGTATCCCGCCACATGGGTATCCTGGGCCGTAACGCCTTCGCTCGCATCGATCAGGAGCAAAACGACATCCGAACGCTCGATCGCCCGAAGGGCCCGCAGCACGGAGTAATACTCAACTCCTCGCTCGATCCGACCACGGCGGCGGATCCCCGCTGTGTCGATCAAAATGATGTGCTCTCCCTCCCACTCCAACTCGGTATCAATGGCATCCCGGGTCGTGCCTGGGATCTCGCTGACGATGGCACGCTCTTGACGCAACAGGGCGTTCAGAAGCGAGGACTTCCCCACATTGGGCCGTCCCACGATAGCTATGCGAACCCCCTCTTCCTCCTCTTCCTCGAGCTGCTGAGGGAAACGGCCCAGCACGGCGTCCAGGAGGTCCCCCACACCACGACCGTGAAGGGCGGAGATCGGATAAGGCTCTCCCAGCCCCAACTCCCAGAATTCCGCCGCCGCCCTCTCCCAGGCCTCGTTATCCGCCTTATTCACAGCTAAGACCACTGGCTTTTGGGTGGTCCGCAACAAATCCGCAACGTCCATGTCCGCAGGCGTAACCCCATCGCGCACGTCGACCAGAAAGATGATCACATCCGCCTCATCGATGGCGATTTGAGCCTGCGTGCGGATGGCGGGGATGAAATCCGCCGACGCCACGGACAACGGCTCGGGCGTCGTCTCATTGGGCTGAGAGGAGAGATCCAGCAATTCCAGACCGCCCGTATCCACCAGAACGAACGGGACGCCGGCCCACTCCGTCTCCGCATACAAACGATCCCGGGTCGTCCCCGGGATATCCTCGACGATCGCCCGGCGTTCCCCGATGATCCGGTTAAACAACGTCGATTTCCCCACATTAGGGCGACCTACCAGAGCAACAATCGGCTTCATCCATTCCCCTTTTCACGGCTTCGGTTCTTGCTTCCGTTCTATCGGCAATACCCCCGCGCCTCCCTGCGCGCCCGCCTCAGGCGTGGGGGTGTGCGTGGGGGTAACCTCCGGCGTGGCCACGACGGTCTCCTCCGGAGTCGGCGTCTCCGGCACCGGCGTCGGCGTTGGAAGCTCCACGATCTCCACCTCCACCGTCTCCGGCAGCCAGCTATCCACACGCACTCCCTCCGGCGTCACGATGACGGGGCGAACGTTATGCACCCCCGGCCCCAGCCCGGACAGATCCAGCACCACCCGAACATCCGTGGGCTGTAACGCCTCCAGACGGGGCAGAGGACCGGACAGGAAGACGTCTACCTTATCCAGCAGGACGTTCGCCTGCAGCCCCGGCGCTACCCCCTGCACGACGGGGGAGCGCGTCACCGTCAACCCACCCTCCAGTGGCGTAATGGTCACGCGCACGGTCACGCTCTGCACGCCAAAAGCGGACGAGACGTTCTCGGGCAGTAACAAGGCGGCACGCTCGATCACATCGGTGTCCGCCCCCTCGATGTTGACCGGCGTCGCCTCCACGTACCCGGGCACAGCCTGGATCGCCTGAGGATCTCCGAACAACATGACCACCGGGGGCTCCACGCTGACATTGCTGACCCGGTAGCCGCGCGCCGGCTGCCCTTGAAGCTGCACCAGGACCGTCACCTCCCGGTAGCCGGGACGCTGGACGATGGGGACCGTCACCGACACCGATTTCGGCTCGACCTCCACGAAGCGGGTGGGCAGCCCCTCGCTATTTCGCAGGGATACAGGGCGAATGCGATGCACCGTGGACTTCGCGCCGAGGATGGACACTTCTACAACGGCACTGGCCACGTCCTCTACATACGTGCGGGCGCCGGAAACCGTCACCCGATCCGGCTCCACCGTCGGCGTCTCCCAGTCATACCCCAGCGCAGGCTCATCCAGCACCTCCACCCGCACGGGGACGACCTTCTTCACGAAGGTGTCCAGCGTCACCCGCACCCGCTCAGGCCGCACCTGCACGACCTCCACGTCGGGCTTCTCCACATACACCTCTACGGGGACCTCGTGGACACCCTCCCGCAATCCGGCCACATCCACAATGGCCCGGAAATCCTGGGCGGACAGCGTATCCCACGTGCGCCTTGGTGCCCGCACCTCCACCTGCACAGTATCCGCCGTCTGGCTCAAAAGGGCCAGATCGCTGGATAGCCCCACCACGTTGATCGGAACCGGCTCGGGCAACAGTTGTCGCAAAACCGGGTTCTCCTCCTGGACCGCTACCACCCAGACGACGAAGGCCAGGATAATGGACAGGATGATCGTGCCCAATTCACCAGCCAGGCGATTCATGCCATCGCCCCCCGCGGCTCCCGCGCCCAAGGACGTTCAGGTCGGTAGAAGGATTCGATCACCCGCTCCAGGCGGCTCTCATCCAAGCGGCGCACGATACGCCCATTGCGGGCGACGGAGATCGTCCCCGTCTCCTCGGAGACGACGATCGCCAGAGCATCGCTCTGCTCCGTGATCCCCAGGGCCGCTCGATGGCGAGTGCCGTACTGAACCTCCGCGCTGGGGCGGCTGGAGAGCGGCAGGACACATTTAGCCGCCACGATCCGATTATCCCGCATGATGACAGCACCGTCATGCAGTGGTGTGTTCGGGAAGAAGATCGTGAGCAAAAGCTGCGTTGAGACGATCCCGTCGATCATCACCCCCGTCTCGATGTAATCCTGCAGACCGGTCTGGCCCTCCAAAACGATCAGGGCGCCATGTCGGTGCTCGGCCAGCCGCATCGCGGCGGACACGAGATATCCGGTGACCTGCTCGGCCATGGACTCCCGATTCCCCCACCGGAACAGGGTGCTGGTTCGCCCCATACGCTCCAGCGCCCGTCGCAGCTCCGGCTGGAAGATCACCGGGAGAGACACCAGGATCGCGGGCAGCGAGTTGCGCACCAACCACTCGAAAGCGCTCAGCTGCAATACGCTGGTCACGATGGTGATAATCAGCAGGACGAGGAGGACGCCTCGCAGCAGGGCGACGGCCTGCGTGCCGCGAAACAGCCGCAGCAACCCGTAAAAGATCGCCGCCACGAGCGCGATATCGATCACGCTCTGCCACGAGAAACGGCTGAGAATGCCAAAGACGTCGATCAACTCCGCACCTCATCCCTATACGTTCGATATGTACCCCACCTTCGCCGGGGAGAGCGACGGCCGCTCCCCACTACCCCTCTGCGGGCGCCATCAAACGCACCAATAGCCCTTTTTGCGCATGCAGCCGGTTCTCTGCCTGATCGAACAACACGGAGTGTGGACCATCCGCCACATCGTCCGTGATCTCCTCACCGCGATGAGCCGGCAGGCAGTGCATGACGATCACGTCCGGCCGCGCCCGCGACACCAAATCGGCGTTCACCTGATAGGGGGGAAACACCTGACGCCTGCGCTCCGCCTCCGCCTCCTGTCCCATGCTCGTCCACACATCCGTATAGATCACATCGGCATCCCGCACCGCCGCGAGGGGATCCGTGGTGAGGGTGACCTGTCCGCCCCCTCGCTCGGCCAGCGAGCGAGCGAGGGCCACCGTCTCCTCATCCAGCTGGTAACCTTCCGGCGAGGCGATCACCAAATGAATCCCCGTCAGCGCCGCGGCAAAAGCCAACGAGCGAGCCACGTTGTTCCCATCGCCCACGTAGGCCAGGCGAACCCCTTCCAGACGCCCCTTCCGCTCCCAGATCGTGAGAAGATCCGCCAACGCCTGACAGGGGTGGTTATAATCGGAGAGCCCGTTGATCACAGGCACCCGGGAGTGAGCGGCCAGTTGCTCCACATGGGCATGAGCGAACACGCGCGCCATGATCCCATCCACATAGCGTGACAGGACACGCGCCACATCGGGAACGCTCTCCCTCTCCCCCAGACGGATCTCCTGCGGCGAAAGGTAGATCGCGTCCCCGCCCAGATGGATCATGCCCATGTGGAACGACACCCGCGTCCGCAAGGACGGCTTCTGGAACAACAATCCCAGAACCTTCCCTCGTAAAAGAGGCCGGTTGCCCCCCGCGAGCCATTCGTCTTTCAGCTCTCGCGCCAGCCGGAGGATTCTCCACAATTCCTCCGGCGTCAGATCAGCGATCGATAGAAAATGTTGCATGAGAAAGCGCACCTCCGCACGCGATTCGAAACATGCCCCCGTCTCAACCTCGATCAATCCGCCAGCAACAGGATGCCAGATCGCACCCCATACTGGCGCCCGCAGGCGTTACAGCGCCAGAAACGCGATGTAACGGACCAATCTCGAGCGCCGCAGCGCGGGCAGAGTAGGCACTCAGCCAGGGAGCACTCACCTCCCCCCGAGCCAAGAGCAGACCCCGCCTTGCGAGCGAACGCCCAATCGTAGTCCACCTGCCAGCGCCGAACCTCGCACGCCGCCATCCCCATGTCCATCAACATCTGGCGGAAGGCGGATCGGTGGAAGGTGCGGCCGGGCAACAGGCGCGCCTGCCACCCCACTCGATTGGAGAGGAGCATGAGTCCTCCGGGCCGCAGCACCCGCACCATCTCCGCCAGAGCCCCGCGAGGGTCGGGCATGAACTCCAAAGCCTCCACGCAGCTTACGGCGTCAAACGTGGCGTCTGGGAACGGCAGCTTGGAGGCGTCCAGCCACAGCCAGGAGACCCTCTCGTCCCCTTCCAACCGACGGACGGCCTCCTGGAGCATCCCCAGGGAGCGATCCACAGCTACGATGTGCCCGGGGAACTCGCCATCGGCGAGCAGCGCTCGTGGCACCCGCCCCGTACCGGTGCCCACATCCAGGAGCCATGGGCGGCGCGCCCCCACCAGGTCAAGCCCCAAACGCAACGGCCGGGCGATGAAGTGGTGCTCATCCTCCTGGTTAAAGCCCTTGACGTCGTCGTAGCGTCGGGCGAACCGATCATACAGGTAGGCGACAACCCCACTTCCCAGATAGGCACCCTCGGCGATGATCAGATGCCAATAGGCCAGGGCAACCACGATGATCAGAGCGATCGTCAGGGTGATCCATATCCACAGGCTCACCCGGGAGCGCCTCCCAACGCCCATCCCGCAGCCAGCAAAGCGACCCACCACCAGGATTGAACGTGGGCGAGCACAGCCGAGTTCCCCTCCTCAGCGCCTATCCGCCCATACGTCCACCATGTAGGCGCTGAGGCCAACGCCACACCAGCTGCCCAAAGGGGATGCCGCGTCCCCACGAGGAGGGCGACCACGCCCAATTGCGATAGAGCCAGGAGCCACCAGGCCCGTTGGTTCCCGTTCTCGACCTCCAGCGCGGCCCGCTGCCACACCGTGAAAGCAGCTCCCCCGCCGAGAGAGGCCAGGGTCATCGGGGCGTAGATGAGATGTCCCAGAACCCATGGCAGGCCGATCGTCAAGGAAGCTTGGACCCATGTGTTCGGCCGCCCGTTCAGACGAGCGGTGCCCCATCCGATCATGCACAGGGAGAGCGCCAGCAGGGTCGCCAACACCGCCTCACGCCCCAGGATCAGGGCGACCAAACCGGTGGCCAGCAAGGTGGGCAACCCCAATCGCCAGGCGGCAACCAGAGAACGGTCGCTCTCCGCCCAGCCCAGCAGCCGAGCCGCCGGCGACCCAGGCCGCAGATACGGCAACGCGAACGTGGTCGAAGGCCACCATTCATCCCCATCCAGGGTGTCATGGCGACGCTCCGCCAGGATGGTCCACAAACCACCCCACGCGGGATCGGCCAAAAACACCAGGAGAAGCAGACGCAGGAGGTCCTGAGATCTCCACACGAGGGCACCGGAGGCCAATGCCCCCGCCAAGACCGCCCATCCCGGCCCCAGGCGCCAGAAGGAGCGGGTCAGCCATAGCCGCATGCCGATCAGCGGCCCGCCGCCAACCGGCCATTGTCTTAGCTCTTCTCGCTGCACGGGCTCTCTCCTGTTGCACAACACGCTGAATTATACCACAAGGGATTACCAAAGGGCCACACTATTCGCATCAACTGAACAGCATGAGCGAGGCGACCACCTGTCGCTCTTTCCCTCCACGGGCGGTCGCACCTGAAAGGGGATGTGTGGAGGGGCTACCGCTCCGTCGAATTGACAGCTCAACAGGAAAACGATATACTCCTTCTCGGCTCTACAACAGTTCAGCATCTGAGGGCCTGGCACGTGAGAGCGAGCTTCTGCGAAAGCGCGGGGGTGTGGTCCTGTGGCACGGGTGTCGTCCCCTGGGCGGGGGGCGTAGCCTTTGGCTACACGAACACCACCCCACATCCATCTCCGAGGCCATATTGAATGGAGACCTCGCAGGCAACCCACTTGCTCCTGATCCGTCACGCGGAGTCCCTGAGCAACCTGTACGGGATCAACATGGGCCCTAATACGGGGCTCACAGCCCGAGGTTGGGAGCAAGCTCGCTACCTGGCAGACTGGTTGGCGACACATGAGCCCATCGATGTCATCATCTCCAGTCCCCTGCTGCGCGCCCGCCAGACGGCCGATATCCTGAGCATCCGGCTGAACCTCCCCGTGCACATCCAAAAAGGACTGGAGGAGGCCACACAGCCATACTGGGACGAGTTCCCCTCCTTTGCCGAGAGCAAAGGGTTACCTGACGAGCCCTGGATCCCCACGCCGGAGACGGCCCCCATGTACACAGCCTTCCGGGATCAGGTCGTCCAGGCGCTGCGAGCCATCCTGGACCAATTCTGGGGGCACCGCATCGCCATCATCACCCACGGTGGGACCATGTCCACCCTGTTACGCTCTCTGATCGGGGGCCATCACGTCCGTGTCTATCAACACAACACCGCCATCCACAAGCTCGTCTGGGAAAAGAAGCAATGGACCCTCATTTATGTCAACAGAATCGAGCATCTGAACAGCGAGGCCGCCCCCGCTGACCGCCAGGCATCTCAGGAGGAGGAACGAGATGAGCAGGAGGTCCAGGCGACACTGCCAGCCCCAGCCTCTCCTCCCCCTCCCCTGCCCGTCCATCGGCCTCACGACCTCACCCCCGCCCAAATTGAGCGCCTCATAGATCTCGTTGATCCACAGCCGGACGAGCGGGCACTGGATATCGCCACCGGCACCGGGGCGCTGGCCGTTGCCCTGGCACAAAAGATGAGGCAGGTCATCGCCGTGGATACGAGTCCCGAGATGCTGGAAGAGGCTGAGATCGCCCGTATCCAAGCCGGGCTGGACAACCTCCACGTGCGATGGGCCCGGCCGGAACAGCTCCCCTTCCTGGATGACTCCTTCGACCTGATCACCTGCGCTTATGGTCTCCATCACTTCCAGGACGCCGCCGCGGCGATCCGGGAGATGGCCCGGGTGTGCCGTCCCGGGGGGCATATCCTGATCCACGAGCCCGCCGGGGATATCGACCCCGTGAAGCGGGCCACACAAGACGTCATCGAGCTACGGCGGGATAGCTCCCATGTGACGCTCCTCACCGCCGATCAGACGCGCGATCTGGTCATCCAGGCCGGGTTGGAGATCGATCGAGACGAGATCACGGAGATCGAGCGCCATCTGGCGGACTGGCTGGACGCCGAGAACGCCGACGCCGAGATGGTCGAAGAGGTGACAGCCATGTTGGACGCGGCGATGGAGGGCGACGCGGCCGGCCTGCAGGTCCACCGAGAGCGCGATGGCAGCCTATCCTTCCGGCAACGCGTGCTCACGTTGCTGGCACACAAGCCCATCCAGGAGACACCGGGTCCCAACGACGCACCCACCGCATGATACACAGGAAACCCAGCCCTCCAACCTCGGCCCTCACCGGCAGTACATCTTTTCATGTGGAATTACGGCGGAAGCCGTGAGGGGTTGCACTCCTCAAAAGAACCTTCCGGGTTTCCGCCCCTCACCCGCTTCGCCCGGCCTTGCCCCACCCGAATGAGGCCGGGAATGCGAACAATGATGACGGCAACGATTCCCACAAGCATCATGGCGATGAATCACCAGGCGCCTTCACGCCCTCCAAATGGGTATAGTACCATCTTCCGGGGTACCGGGGGGGCATTGACGTCCGCCCGCGGCTCAACTAGGATGAATGCGTAAATCTTAAACGGATTGAATCGGTTTCAGAGAGCTCCGTTCGGTCAGCGTGTGAGAAGCTGGGATGGACTTCATCACTCGCGAGGGGAAGGCGCCATGAGTCCACCTGATGAAGCATCGCTCCTCACGGCACGGGAAGCGGCACAGTATCTCAACATCAGCCTGTCCACACTTCATCGGATTGAGCAGGAGGGCTGGCTCGTACCGTATCGTACGCCCGGTGGGCACCGACGATACAGCATCAAGATGCTGCAGGAGTATCTGGAGAAAACCCGGCGGCAGCCGTCACAACGCGCCGATGATTCCGAAAAAACCTTTTTCATCGAGGGATAATATGGGAAAACGCATTCTCGTTATCGATGACGAGCCCGATCTCGTACACCTGGTATCGATCTTCCTGGGCGCAGCGGGATTCGAGGTAATCGGTGCCGACAACGGGCGCGAGGGAATAGAGAAGATCGAGCAGGTCTCCCCCGATCTCGTGATCTGTGATATGGTGATGCCGAACATGGACGGCATCGAAACCGTCAAGGCCATTCGGGCCAATCCGCGCACGCGCTCGCTGCCGGTCATCATGCTCTCCGCCAGAGGGCAGACGGAAGATGTCAACCGGGCCCTCACCGCCGGAGCCAACGACTACATCATCAAGCCCTTTCGCGGGGCGGAAATCGTGGAGATGGTCAAGCGATACCTCTCCCAGGAGCAGTTAACTGAGATATGCCCTTAAATGAGGCAGTTCGCTACGGCGTAGATCCCGTTTCACCTCCAACCGACCATCATCCATTAAGTCCACCCCTCCGACAATCCAATGCACCCGGCGATCCGCCCCACCCCCCCGCTGCGATCGCGGCGCTGATCGCCAGGATGGTCGCATGCCCGCCGGACAAATCGCCTCTTGCCCACGCGCTGGAATGCCTGGCGGCGGAGATCCAAGCGCGAGGGATGGCGCTGCATCTGCTGTCCGATGATCAGACGGGCTTCGTGTTGGCCCATCATCACAACCTGAGCAAGCGGACACAGAAGGAATGGGAGCACCTGCAGGACGTGGTGAAGGAGGGGCAGATCGCCCTTCCCCCCGCCCCCGACGCAAAGGCTCAATTCTCCGTACCGATCGTACATGAGCAGCGCACGATCGGCATTCTGACCACATGCTGGGACGATCCGAAACATCCTACGGACGCCGAACGAGCCCTGCTGCAATGGGGAGCCCTGCTTCTGCTGCTCCGCATGGATCGCAACATGCCGCACGCCCAGCGAGCGCAATTCATGGATCCCGAGATGTTCATCGGGATGCTCCGACACGACCTGCAGAGCTTGCTCTCCACCGTCATCGGGTATGCGGAGCTGCTGTTGAGCACGTACACGGACCCGCTGTCCAAGGACCAGGAGGAGTACATACAGACCATCCTGGAGAACGCCCGGCGTGCAGCCCATCTCATCACCATGCTGTCCGAAGCCTCACAGCTCGCCTCGGGCCAACTCGCCCTCGAGCGCGAGATCGTTCGCATCCGGGACATCTGGGAGGAGGCGATCCAGCAGATCGAGCCCTACCTGACCGGCCGGAATCAGAAAATCCGCCTGATCGACACGGGCGACAGCCCCATGATCCAGGCGGATCCGCAAAGGCTGCCTCAGGCGTTGGGTGGTCTGCTGCGTTTCATCGCGCGCCATCTACCATCGCACAGCATCATCGTTCTGCGCATACTCCCCCACCCCGATCAGGGCATCGTAGAGACGCGCATCGAGCGCGCTCAGCCACAGAACGGGAGCAAACCAGGCTACCATGCGACCCCACCGAAACGGCGAAGCCCGCCGCTCCCCCTGGTGATCGCGTACGCGTTCATCGAGGCGCATGGTGGCCGTCTCACCTGGTTTGGACCGCAAAGCTCTGAGGAGATCGCCAGCATCGATCTCCCCATCGCATCATCGGACACGCTGGGGGCTGCCAGCCTCCAGTTCACCATTGCCAGCTATCCCGCCTAAACAGCGAAGGCCCCCCTTGGGGGCCCCTCCTCATCCAAATCGACCGTATGAGTGAAGCCGGGGTGTTACATGCCCCGGCTTCATTCGTGTGCGTCATCGTGCTGAATCACGGCGTATCCCACGGGCTATCCGGCCCCCTGTCGCTCATACACGGCATACACCTCCTCCCGACTGGGCAGGCTGGCCACCGCGCCGCGCCCACGCACCTTCAGCGCGGCCGCGATCACCCCCAGACGAGCCGCCTCCACCGGCGTTTGCCCCTCGCACAGGCCGTGCAGGAACGCCCCGTTGAAGGCATCCCCCGCACCCGTCGTATCCCTGGCAGCGATCCCGGATAGCGGAGGCACCCGCTCCATGGAGCCCGTCGCTCGCTCCCCCACCCAGCATCCCTCCATCCCCCATTTCAATGCCACCAGATCGACGCCGAAGCTCCAGAAGCGTTCGATGACCTCCTCTGGCCTCTCCAAGTCCAACAGGATGCGGCTTTCATCCGGCCCGCCCGGCATGGCGATGCTCACATACGGCAGGATCTCCTCCAGAGCCTGGCGCGCCTCCTCAAGCGACCACAGCTTCAAACGCAAATTGGGGTCGTAAGCGACCTGCACGCCGTGCGCCCGGGCGATCTGCGCCGCACGCAACGCCGTCTCCCTGGATGAGGACGAGATCGCCTGCGTGATGCCGGTCGTAAGCAGGATACGTGCGCCCGCGATATAATCCTCATCCAGGTCCGAGGGCTCCATCGTAGACGGGGCGCTCCCCTTGCGATAGTATGTGAACTCACGCTCGCCACCCGGCAGCAGGCTGATGAAATAGATCCCGTTAAAGCCGGGGACGACCTTGCAATGGCTCGTATCCACCCCCATCTCCTGCCAACTCTTGAGCAGGTACGGAGCGAAAGGATCGTCCCCCACCCGGGTGATAAACCCGGTCTTCGACCCCATGCGCTGTGCCGCCGCGATGATGTTGAACGCATCTCCGGCAAACGCTTTGGTAAAGCACTTCGCCTGCGCGATCGGTTCGTCGGCGAAGAACTCGATCATGCATTCCCCAATGGACACGATATCCAACATGAGCCTTCCCCTGCGTCACTCGTCCGCTCCCCCAAGCGAACCAGATCCTTCGGGATCAACGCGCCGCCCAGCCCGACGGCCTTCGCCCCGGCCGCCAGATACGCCCGGAAGTTCTCGAACGTCACGCCGCCGGTGGGCACCAGGGGGAGGTCCGGCAGCGGCGCCAGAACGCTGCGCACGTACGAAGGTCCTCCCACCGCCCCGGCGGGGAACAGCTTCACGAGATCGGCGCCGGACTGCCACGCGTGGAATAACTCCGTCGGCGTCAGCCCGGCCACCATGCAGACCACATCACGGCGATGGCACGCCGCGATCAGATCCAGCTGGCCCACGGGTGAGACGACGAACCTGGCCCCGGCGGAGATGGCATCTTCGGCCTGCTCCGGAGTGGTCACGGAGCCGGCGCCGACGACCGTCTCAGGTAATGCACGGGTCAATCGGGCGATCGCAGCCGGGGCATCCGGCACCGTGAAGGTGATCTCGATCAGGTCTACGCCCCCCTCGGCCAGGGCCTTCCCCACCTGCAAGGCCTCATCGGCACCGGCCGCACGCACGACGGCGATCAACCGCCGATCGAGAATGCGCTCCACGATCGAGGAGCGATCCAATGCAGAGCCGCTCATTCCGTCTCCTTGCCCCCCTCAACGTCCTCCCCCGTGGGGATCTCCGTCAAGACCACCGAGTTGTAGGAGCCGAACTCGTTGGGCACATAGTCATCCGCATCGGGATCGTTCTGCCACTGGGTCCCATCGATCAGATAGCGAAACTGATAGCGCCGTCCCCGTGGGAGCTCCAAGACGATGCGCCAGGCGCCATCTCGCTCCTGGCGCAGAGGATGCGAGGTGCGATTCCACCCATTGAACTCACCGACGAGGCAGATCCGCTCCGCCCAGAATGAGCTGGGGAGCTCAAATATCACACGAATCTTGTCCGGATCAGAGGCGGGCGCTTTGTGAATCATGGATTCCTCCGGGGGAGTTACAACGGTCCGTCTCGACGGTCGAATTCTAGCATGCTTTCAGGGGGAAGGCAAAGCTCTCTACACGAAAACCAGGGCTTTTTCAAAGTCAGTGATGGAAATCGGGGTGGTAGGAACACCCCGCGTGTCGCCCGACGCAAGACATTCCCCTAATCATCGACCGAGGGAAAACGGCCCTCATCCCCCAAACCCCCTTCTCCCGAGCCCGGGAGAAGGGGGCTCAACGGTGGGTGGGGTACGTCTGGCCATGTCGTGTGCTGGGGGAAACCGAGAAGACGCGCGTACAGACACGACACCTTGCCTCGTCCCTGCAGGCGCCATGTATGCCAATATGAACGTTGGACTTTGAAAAGGCCCTACCCCGCCCTCGCCCGGCATTGCGGTTTCGGACAGGGAAGGTATACTAGGGGCAACACCACGTGACTATGGACAACACCCATCATGAATCCCGAAATTCACTTCACGCTGGGACCGACCTCATGGCCCCCGACCACCCTACGAGCCGTCCTGGAGGCCGGGGCGCACACCTGTCGCGTGAACCTGTCCCATATGCAGCCGGATCAGCTGGAAGCATGGTTTGCGCACGTGCGCGGCGTCGCCGCCGAGATCGGGAAGTCAATTCGCATCGGCGCCGACGTGCGAGGGCGCAAGCTGCGGATCGGCCCGCTTCCCGATGGCCGCATCACGTTGACGGTCGGGCAGACCTTCACGCTGATCCCCGTCGGGACATCGGAGGAGGCACCAGGAGGCGATGGCCACGCGTCGGTCAACTGCCCCGCGCTGGGGGAGATCGCCCGGCCGGGCGATCTGATCCTGCTGGACGATGGAGCGCTCCGTCTGCGGGTGAAGGCAGCCCAAAATGGGAGCGTCGAGTGCATCGTGGAGATCGGGGGATCGTTGCCCGAACGAAGCGGCGTGAACCTGCCGGGGAGGCGCATCACCCTGCCATCGCTGACGGCGAAGGACCGGCAGGACCTGGATGCGCTGGCGCCGCTGAGGCCGGACTGCGTCTACCTCTCCTACGTGGAGACCGCCGCCGATATCGCCCTGCTCCGCCACGAGCTGGCCCAGCGAGGGCTCCACGTCCCGATCATCGCCAAGATCGAGCGGGCCGTGGCGTTGGCGCACATTGAGGAGATCGCCGCGGCCGCCGATGCCCTATGCCTGGCCCGGGGAGATCTGGGCGTCGAGGTGCCCCTACCGCAGATCCCCCGGGTGCAACGCCAGGTTGCACAAGCCGCACGAGAGGCCCAAACGCCTGTCCTGCTGGCCGGAGAGGTGCTGTACTCCATGATCGATCGCCATATCCCCTATCGGGCGGAGGTCACCGACGTGGCTGTGGCGCTGGAGCAGGGCTATGCGGGGTTCATCCTTTCCGACGAGACGGCGATGGGATGTGATCCGCCGGGGGCCGTCCGGTGGATCCAGCGCATCGCTTCAGCGGCGATATCCGACACATAAGCGCGACCCAGCCGGTCGTCTCATGAGTAGCTGAAAATAGAGTTCTTCGGAGGGGTTACCGCCCCTCCGAGCCACCCCAGAGATGCGGAGCTACGCTTCCGTATCGCTTAACTTGATATCAATGGGGCGATTCATGAATCGTCCCACCCGTGAGGAAGGCTATCCAAGACGCAGGGGGCGTGGCTTCTCAAAATTCCCACAGGCGCCCACTGGCGAAAGGGATAAACGCGACGGGAAGCTGAGCATCCCAAGGAGGCAGCCGAGATGAAGCCATTCCGTGAACGTGTCGCCATCGCCATCGATGGAGGGGGCATCCGGGGCGTCGTCGTCGCCCGGGCGTTGGCCATCCTGGAGGATCACCTGGGGCGGTCCGCTCATGAGATCTTCCGGCTGACGGCGGGCACGTCAACCGGCTCCGTCATCGCGGCGGGCATCGCCGCCGGCCTGACCGGCGCCCAGATGCATCGGCTATACACGGAGCTGGGGCACACCATCTTCCGCCGGACGTGGCGCAGCTGGCTGTGGCCGCTCACCCGCTATCGCTATCCATTCGATCCGCTGAAAAAGGCCATCCGGGAGCAGATCGGCGACCTGAAGATGGGGGACTTCTGGTCGGCGGATCCCCCCACCGATGTGGTCATCACCGCCTTCGACCTGGTCACCAACCACACACGTTTCATCAAGCCGTGGAAGCCGGAATATGCGAACTGGCCGGTGGTCAAGGCGGTGCTGGCGTCCTCCTCCGTGCCCACGTACTTCCCGCCGATCGACGGCCGCTACGTGGACGGCGGCGTGGGCGCATACACCAATCCCTGCTACCTCGCCGCCTACGAGCTGGTCTACGTCCTGGGGTGGGACCCGGCGGAGACCACGCTGATCAGCCTGGGGACCGGGCGCAATCCTCATACCTTCGCCCCGGGCGACGCGAATCGCCTCTGGGCGTGGCAATGGGTGAAGCCGATCCTGGGCGCTTTCCTCCAGTCGGCCGACGACCAGCAGGTGCATCTGGTGAGCACCTTCTTCCAGGACCTCGACTTCCGCCGGTTCCAGGTAGACCTGCGTGAGCCCATCGAGATGGATGATCCTAGTAAGATCCCGCAGCTCACGGCGTACGGCGACGAGCTGGGACGCAAGATCCTGAACGATGAGACGGACCCGGCGCTGGACTTCCGGATCATGAGGGCGCCGTCCCGGCTGTAATCCCCCTTCTAACCGATCGTTGATCTCTCGCCTTCCGCCGTAGGAGCCGGGTGGCCCGGCCCAGCTTTCCATAGAGCAAGAACAAGTACCTGCGACGCAACGCTGCTCTCACGCAATCCAATAATTTCAAGAGACCGGCGCTCGACACTTTGCGAAAAACACCTTGACATGGCAAAGCATTTCCCTTACAATGTATGATGGAAAACCTAAACGAGCGCCAGCATCTGCAACTCAGGATATCCTCGTGCGTTTCGCCAGACAGCGATAGCCGCCGATAGATTCCACATTTAATACTAATACATCAACACAGGTATTACCTCGCAAAAATCAACCGGCGAGTGTACAAAAGCGGAATCCGTATACCCTCCATATCTAGCAGGAAATGCGGAGACCGTATACTCTAATTGGCTGGTGCGATTCTCAAGTGTCAAGTATGCAGATATGATAGAAAAGTTACGCCGCTGGCAAGAGATACTGGAAAATGAATGGTGGGGGGGGTGCGCAGTTTATGTTGCTGCACTTGCAAGTTCGTATCTAACGATATGGAGCATCATTGAACCGCTCAGCATTCCAAACAAGATAATGATCTTTGATAGCTCCATTGACAGAAGATTGGTTCACCTTCTACTTTCTGTTTTTATCGCCGCACATATTCCTCTCTTGCTTGACCTTATTCATCGGCTAAAGCGTTCGTTATATCCTTTAAGTGACACTTCTCAATTGCCTCCGGATACTCGACTCCCAGAGGTGACAAAAGAGTCACTCATGTATTATCGGATTCTTGTAAAAGATGAGAGTATGTCCTATAAAACGTTTATTAGCTTAGTACTGTTGGCTGTGAATCAAGGGTGTATAGATTCGAAGTTTGCCACTGAGCTGTTGCGTGGTACAGGGGTGTCTATCCGCAAAATCAACAATGGAGACCTCTACACAATCGCGCTGGAGGAGGATACAAGGTGAAGCTTAGAAATTTGTATGAAGTACGAGAGGCCGAAATATACTACGATGAACTCCGATGGTCAGGCAATCCTTCTTTGAATGAATTGGAGGAGGATGAGCTGCGAATATTGCGGGAAGATGTTAGCGAAACTATACGAGTGCTGGAAGGCTGGCAGAATAGAAGATTAAAGGTTAAAAACTTGAAATTAGTCAAACGCGTAAAAGCAAAGCTGATCGACTTGCTCTGGGAATTGAACGAACTGCTTTACGAGCAAGAGCGAGTACAAGCACACTGGAGGCGCCTAGAGAATATATGGAACCCACAACCAACGGAAAACGTGTTTACAGCAGAGCACTACGGACTTCAAGACAGTTTAAAAGCGACCCCTTTTTACAGGTGGATATCTGATATATTCAACCCCAGGGTAGTCAGGGGAGCACCTTATGAAGACTGAACCCAACAGAGAAAAAGGGTGGCTCTTGAATTTCATTAAAAGATTTGCACTTGAAAACGAGATCCCTTATCAACTATTGGGAAATGGACGCATCGCGCTGACTGTCAGAAGCAGATTCCATATTTTGAACATCATTTTTCAGGTACGGGATGACAACGATGGTTATGAGCATTTTACTCCAATCCTTGAGGTTCCTAAATCTAAAAGAAAGGCTATTGCCGAGGCAGCAATTAGCGAAGCATATCGTGAGATAGCGCCTGTACTGCCTTACGATGATGACAGACTGTTGCTGTACGGAAGCGCCCGGGGTTTAAAGAAAGCTTCTGAAATCAAAATCAGGGATGGCATACTTGATGTAATGGGTAGAGTTGTAGGATATGATAATGAAAAGCATCCAATTTTCAGACAAATACTTTCACATTAAGGTCAGCCAACTCTACATGCAGCGGACGGGGCTGCGTCCCGGGGCAACCGGAGCGGTAAAAGATCAAAGGGGGGCGCCAGTAGTGGTTTTGGACGACCACGCCCCGTTTTTTATCGTATTCACCCGATGTGCAACTTTCTATAAGATGACCAAGCCAGTCAAGTCCAAGGGTGGGAGGCCAAGTTGTAAGTTGATAAACACACAAATGGTATGCGCCAAGATCTTCCGTAGAGGTGCGATCACTTCTACGCCCCGCTTACGAGCCAGTTGTTCGTGGCGGAAGGCATCGATAAAACCCTTGTCCCCAATAGCGACACCTTGAAGCCGTAGTAATGCATGCGTTTGGCGGCACAGTACCCGTAGTCCGCATAGGGCTTGAAGCATCGATCCCGGGCACTGCGGGTGTAGACGCAGACAGGTAGA